>JAKVAZ010000009.1:0-253794 GCA_022447225.1 Fuerstiella sp.
TTCAAGGCAAGTACACCGCGGCAATTATTGACTACACTCAAGTGATACAGCTCGAACCTGACAGGGGCGAGCTGTACTACAATCGTGGACGTGCATATGTAGGGCAAAGCAACAACCTCAAAGCGGCCGCTGATTTCGCCGAGGCCGACAAGTTGGGCTTTACACCTTAGATCGTCGAGGTCTTTACCATCGGCGCACCAGGAGGCTGTCCGAGAATCGCCACTGTCCTAGATATTACGAGAGAAAAGCGATAAAGCATTCCTGAGTGAAATCGAATTTATTTGGGCAAATCACCGTGATTGTTGTCGCTTTCGTTTCACAAGCAGTCTGTCCAGCTGATTGGCGAATTCCTGTTTATTGCGATCACTGAATGGAGGTGGACCACCCGTTTCCATGCCCGAACTTCGCAGCTGTTCCATCAGATTACGGGCCTGCAGACGGGCTCCGATGTTTTGCTCCGTATAAAGTTCCCCGCGGGGATCAATGGCAATTCCTCCTGCGTCCACCACCAGCGCCGCCAGTGGAATGTCGGCAGTTACCACAATGTCCCCCGGCCGCGTGCTCTCAGCAATTTTCCGGTCAGCAACGTCGGAACCGGCTCCGACCACTACGCTGTCAATAAACGGCGACGGTGGCGTAGACAGGGACATGTTGGCGACAAGGGTCACCGGAATTTCCCAGCGTCCGGCTGCTCGAAACAAAACATCTTTGATGACGCCAGGACAGGCGTCCGCATCAACCCAGATTTTCATTCGTTGTTCCGATCCTGCAGTCTGGTATCTGACCTGCATGAATTCCCCATCAACTGTACACCCGCAATATTCAGTGTTGGACGACCTTCCTCCGTGACGAAAGACATGCAGTACACTGTTTCCCTCAGGCTTTACAACCACTGCTTCCAAAAGTTTCAGAACGGTCTGTTGTGCCTGATATCGCGTTTACCATCTGTCATGTCTGTTTATCTGTAACCACATTCTGAGTGAACCACATATGATTCTGCCCCGGTCAGCGGAAGACGTACATTCGTCCGTTGCACGATCAGTAGGAATTGCTGGTTTCGGTAAATTAAGTTTGGACAGGCTGCCGCCGTCAATCTTTCTTCATACACAATTTTCGACAGTCATCCTGCAATGAGTGAGCTTCGTGTATCGAATGATGTGATTTCTGACACCTCGGAACTACAGCGCCGGCTGGAGGATGATGGTTATCTGTTTTTCAGAAAACTTCTGCCTGCAGACGCACTTCTGGAGTTGAGAAGACAGATGTTGTCGGTGATTCAGCAGGGTGGTTGGTTAATGTCCGGTACAGATCTGATGCAAGGAATTGCTGAACCGGCTGCGCGTACGACCGAAGGAGATCCTGAATACACGGCCGTCTACCATCAGGTATACAAACTGCAGTTATTCCACGAGATCGCACACAACCGTCAGATCCTGGACGTGTTGGAGCGTGTACGGGAATGCAGCATCATGCCGCTGCCTCAAAAAGTTGCCAGAATGTGGTTCCCGCAATTTTCAGAACACACCACTCCAACTCATCAGGATTTTGTTCATTTTCAGGGCTCCTTCGATAATCTCACCTGCTGGAGTCCGGTGGGCGACTGTCCCCGGGAACTGGGAGGGCTGGCCGTCCTGCGGGGATCACACCTGGTGAATCGTATTCTGGACCACCATTTTTCACTGGGAGCCGGAAGTCTGAATGTCGATCCGTTGCAGTATCCGGACCTGGGCACGGAATGGCACACCACGGACTATGAAACAGGTGACACGCTAATGTTTCCGGCACTCACAATTCACAAAGCATTGCCCAATCTGACGAACGATCGCCTGCGAATCTCACTGGACAATCGCTATCAGCGGGTAAAAGATCCGATCGCTGACCACATGCTGGATCCACATCTGTCGGCAATGAGTCCGCTGACGTGGGAGGATATTTATCGCCACTGGACAAAGACCGACCTTCAGTACTACTGGAAGCAGTTCGACAATCCTGTCCTGCCGAAAATTACCAAATATGTGGACATAGCATTCGATGAAGCGGTGGCACAATCGCGTGCGGGGGATGAACACGCCCGATTGCACC
The DNA here is from genome assembly GCA_022447225.1 of Fuerstiella sp. Classification (NCBI taxonomy): domain Bacteria; kingdom Pseudomonadati; phylum Planctomycetota; class Planctomycetia; order Planctomycetales; family Planctomycetaceae; genus Fuerstiella; species Fuerstiella sp. Next base: position 2,083 of record JAKVAZ010000009.1, read on the forward strand.
TGCGGCGAATTGCCGCTCGGGAACCACACACTGACCGGGGGAAAACGGCACTCGCAATTCTGTCCGATTCCTGAAGTCATCGCAGAAACATGATCTCGCTTCACGGGTGTCAGCAGTCACAGCCCCCCTTCCCCTGATTGCCTGTAGCCGACCGCAGCGTGTCCGTCCCTCAAGCAACCAGATCTGTCGGCAGATACCGACCGGGAAATACCGGATCTGGCCCGTCAAACCGGCTGCTGTGTGACTGGAATCGCACCTGTGACGCCCGAAGCATTGCGGAGGCCGTTCCGTAAGACGGGATGAACGGTTTTCACACAGAAATCATGACAGGTTTTGGCCTGATCTCCGACAGCGGTGTTCGTAGCAGGTTTGACTGTATTTCATAATACCGGGCGCTGAGATCAACACACAGCTGCTGTGATGGCCGATTTTGACTGTCCGTTGAGGTGAGCAAACCCTGCGTTCCACATCTGACAGCATTTGACCTTGAAACCGGACTGTCTCCACGATACCTTCCGCCTCTTCATGATTTGGCCCTGTGTGCAGTCGTGAAGCTCCATTCCCCTGTAGCTCAGTTGGTAGAGCGAGCGGCTGTTAACCGCTAGGTCCTTGGTTCGAGTCCAAGTGGGGGAGCCTTATAATCGGCAGCCAACTTTGACTGTCTGCCAGTTGACACGAAGACGCCGAGCGCAAAAGTGCCGGCGTTTTTCTGTGCGCATCGCCAATATCACGGATCTGTCAAAATCATCAAAGCCGGGCCCCAATCAATATGAGAAACAGGCAAGCAGTCGACAGGGTGATTGTCCCCTGAAATGCGGGCCGCCACTGAAAATGGACAGGTTCGGCCGGGAACCCGTTCTCAATACACGCATATGTCCCACATTGTGTATGCCACATACGGCAGATCAACGAGGTTTGCGGGGCAATGGAGATGCAGTGGTTTGAGGGACTATCAACACGAATGTGCTGACGAATCTATGGTTTCGAAATCCTTTCGTCCCCCAATTTCATGTTGACGTTTGTCCGATACGTTCCGCCGCAGGACTCGCACTTGATTTGTCACAATGCCTGGTGTTCAAGCAATGCGCACGATACGCGAAACTAAGTCAACACAGAAACACCTGAAGCCCCGCCGGACAAAGACAACCGCACCTCCCGCGGTTTGCACACACGCCCCTCGAATTTAGTAGTTCTTCCTGTTACCCTGGGTGGAATCAAAATTCCTGTCAGTAAAATTGCTATTAGTTACAGTCCCGACCCGGAGGCCGTCGAAACCTTCGTAAGCAGGCGAGACTGCGAGGAAACTCGGGATGAGCAATAAATCGAAACCCGCAGTCCACCAGGTCGACGAAAGACCGCAGAGCCCTGCCGCCCCGCTGGCGGGAAGCGGCACAGCAGTGGATCAGGCACGGCTTAACTGGGTCATGCTTATCTACCTGTGTTCCGGCCTGTGCTCACTGATTGACGAAGTTGTCTGGGTCCGGCTGCTCAAACTGATCCTCGGCAACACCGTTTACGCTTCGACCATCGTGGTTTCCATGTTCATGGGAGGGCTCGCCGCGGGGGCTCTGGTGATGTCCAGATTCGCCGACCGTGTCCGTCACCCAATGCGTCTGTATGCGGTGCTGGAAGTCGGTGCTACGTTTTCGGCGCTGGCACTTCCGTGGATGTTACAACTCGCTGATAGTGTCTACCGCTGGTTCTACGCCGTTTATCGGCCCTCGACCACCGGTTTACTGTTTCTGCAGATCATCACGTCCGCGGCAATCCTGCTGGTCCCTGCCATGGTCATGGGCAGCACCCTGCCTCTGCTCGGACGCTACGTCACGCAGGTTGGTGGCGGCATCGGCCGGTACGTAGGACGTCTGTACGCGCTAAATACACTTGGAGCCGCCACCGGCTGCTTTCTGGCGGGGACAGTTCTCATCCGAAGTGTGGGTGTGATGCCCACACTGTACATCGCAGCGGCACTCAACCTTCTGGTCGCTCTGGGCGGCTACGTCCTGTCCCGGAATCAGGCTCCCGCGGTAGAACCCGCGACGACCGTTCCCGATCACAGCAATGAACAGCAAATCCCAGGCAATCATCGCCTCCTGCTGATGCTCGGCTTCTTTGGCAGCGGGTTGATCAGTATCGGATACGAAATCATCTGGATGCGCAGTATCGTCTTCAGGCACGGCGCATTCACCTACGTCTTCTCTTCAGTCCTGACCGTGTATCTTCTGGGCAATTTCATTGGCGCCTGGATCGGCAGTCGACTGTCACGACGTCTTGAACGCCCTGCCGTGGCGTTCGGTGTGAGTCTGGGGCTACTCGGCATCCTCGGACTGTTCTACTTCCGCTGGCTTGGACAGTGGCACTCGTCGGCAGCGGATCAGGTCCTGGCTGTATTTGGACAACTCGCCAGTCGGCCCGCGTTCACAAAATCCTTTGCCCCACTGATCCACAGTACGTTCCTGTACCTTATTCCTGCGATCATGATGGGAATTGGATTTCCGCTGGCTCTTCAGGCGTGGAGTAACCTCAAACACGAAGTCGGAGAGACGACCGGAACTGTTTACGGGATCAATACAATCGGCGCCGTACTCGGAGGCATTTCCAGCGGGTTCGTTCTGCTGCCGCTGGTCGGGGCCCAGATGTCCATGAGCGTACTTGGACTTGGCGCCATCTGGATCGGTGGAGCGATGGTGCTCACATTCTCGACCCGGCGTACCGGGACGATGCAGCTCGGTGTCGTCGTCGTGCTTCTGTTCCTGACCGTGCTCGGTATCGTCCTGCCTTCAGAAACGGTCACCGAGCAGGTGGTCCGGATACCGAACACCGAACTTCTGGATACCAAGGAAGGCGTGACCACGACCGTATCGGTTCACCAGGTCCCCGTGAATAATGCAGCAATCAAGCTGCTGGCGTCTTCCGGACTGGTTGTCGCGGGTAACGATGAAGACATCCGCAGCGGTCAGCAGACTCTGGGACACCTCGGCACCTTCCTCAACAAAAACAGCAGGGAAGTGTTGACCGTCGGTTTTGGATCCGGCGAGACCTCGGCCTGTCTTTCCACGCACAACCTTGAGCGTCTCGACTGTGTGGAGATTTCACCGGAACTGGTCGAGCTCGCGCTGCGGCACTTCGGGGACATCAACCTCGGCGATGATCTCAACAGCGAGGTCAACATGATGTACATGGACGGAAAGAATTACCTGCATCTGACCGACCAGCACTACGACCTCATCATGAACGGCGCGAACGTTCCGAGTCAGACCGGCAGCGCTCCGATGTTCGCCAGGGAGCACTTCATCAACGCAAGAGAACATCTTAATCCCAATGGTCTGTTCATGACCAAGATGCACCTGACCAGTGTCTCCCGATCGGGATTCGACAGCATCCTCGGTACATTCATGGACGTCTTTCCCCACGCCAGTATCTGGTTCCCGGTCACGAAGCCACACGTATTCTTCTATCTCGTCGGATCACGTGAACCGCAAACGTATTCGCCTCAGCACATCGACAACGAACTCGCCCGGGAAAACGTCAGCAACAGACTCAACATTCTCCGTTATCGGAACAGTCACGACGTCCTGAGCTGCTATGTCGGGGATGAAACCGACCTCAGGCGATATGTCGGAGAGGAGTACGAGACTAACAGTGACTACACACCGTACGTAGAGTTCAACCTCGATGAGGATGACCTCATGAAGAGTTCTTTTTTTCACGAGTTCATCGGAAGCGTTCGGCGAGATTCCCTTCTGAAGCACATCGACTGGACCGGCTTCTCCGATGCGCAACGCGAGCAGTGGACTGCACAACACAAGATCGTGTATGAGGTATCCACGCACATCATTGAGGCTCAGCAACGACAGGACACGGTTACACCGCTGCAGCACATCGCAGCAGGATTGCAGCTTATGCCCGATCATCCCGCTCTGCTCGACCAGAAGAACCGAGTGCTTGCCCGCGTTCAGAGTGACCTGAATCGCGGGAAGAACGACAGATTCTTCACGGGTAAGATCATCGAAGATATGAATGCGGTTCTTGTGACAGCACCCGATTTCTCCAGCGCCTGGCGGATCAGTTCTCAGGCACTGCAGTTTCGACAGGACTGGCCAAACGCTGTTGCCGCGGGTGAGAAAGCCGTTGAGACTGATCCCGAAAATGCGTTCACTCGCCTGAATCTGGGAATGCTCCTGCAAAGGACCGGGAACACAGAGCAGGCCATGGTCCATCTTCTGGAGGCCGTGCGTCTGCAGCCCGATAACGCTGGCCTGCGTCGAGCTCTGGCAAGTGTCTACAACATGACGGGACAGCGTGACAAAGCCATCGGAGAATTCCGTGAGGCCATCCGCCTGGCCCCCGACGATCGCATCTCAAAGTCAGCTTTGCAGAAACTTCTTGGCGAATCCCGATAGGGTAACCACACGTGACGTTAGACGATGAGAGATCTGCCTGCCGTGGAAGCCTTTTGGCACCGGGTGTCAACCAGGAAAACGGACGATCAAACATCAGTGGGCAATGATTTTCAGCGTATTGCAAATTCACGAACGTTTTGAATTCGCCGTCCGCCAGACGGTTTGCCGTCATCGTGCATGGTCACAAGAGGCGCCGCTGCGGTTTCTTCGTCTAAATGCCCGACACCCTTTTGACCGAACCTCTGAGACATCACCGGGCAATCAGCTGCAACGCTGTGAATTGTTGAACCTGCCGCTGCCGGTCAGCAAAACGACGGCGCCCTCCTCCCGTGTGTATTCGTGCCGGCCCGGTTCCGCGCTTCTTTGGAGTGATACCAAACAGCCCTGACCTTTACGTTCGCGATTTCCTCACCACATAGAACAGAAGTGTCGGACTCCTCCGGAATCCGACCGGCCGTTAGAACGAGTGGTCATTCTTCTTCGACTTCGACGTCTTTAGCCATCCTGAAAATCCAGAATGAACAAATCACTCCTTTTGGAATTCCGAGTATAAAGTAAATATATAGTGGCCACATTTCATTCCCAAGCAGCCCGTTAACAAACGCCTCGCCACCATTGATTGGGACCATCACAATGGCGCCGGCGATGCATCCGGCAAATATCGAGTCAAATTTTCCGGCGGCCGACATCACTGCACCGCCAAAAAACGATGTGCAGACTGTTCCCACCACCGTATTGATAAACAAGAGCGTCCACCCGGTCTGATCGAAATGAAAAATTGACCAGACCAGAGACCACGCGAAACCCAGCACGCCGCCGGCAACCAGCCCCTGAACAAGGTACACTTTTTGTGCCGTAAGCCTTGGTTTTCGTTCGGACGTCGCCTGTTTCCTTTTCTGCCTGGATCCGACCGCCCGCGGTGGCAGACCGCGAACATCCATCGGCTGATAATCGGACTCTTCATCCACAGCTGCATCCAGAGCGCTTATAAACGCATCGGTATCGGATGTTTGTTGTTGCGGAATCGGCAGGAGGTCGCCGCATTCTTTGCACTTCAGCTTTCGACCTGCATATTTCTCAGGCAGTTTGTATTTTTTGCCACAGAGTGAACACTGAATTCGATAACTCATCAATCACTCTTTCTGAAAGAAACGGAACAATGAGTTCCCAATGCAGCTGGTCCAACTTCATGCCGTTTAAGTGACCTCAACACGTAAACAGGGCACAAAGAAAACCAACTTAGTTTAGCCCCACAGCCAATGCATGTCATGTCCCCGGCAATTCACCCGTGGTGGTTCGCGAACCTGTTGCTCCAACACGGTCCAGCTGACCGGGGTGAAACACTCGTCGACTCGGTGATCATCGCGAAATCACCATCCGGACCATCCGTTGCCCCGATACTCTGCAATTCAAAAACTCTACATCCGGAGATCGCCGACTTAAACAGTTTAGCCCAGTCCGGCCGCACATCCGGCCTGATACGTGGCAAAAGCAGCGACCCAGGCCAGAAGTGTCATATAGACCAGCTGCAATGCTGCCCACTTCCATGAACCCGTTTCTCTTCGCGTGACGGCCTGAGTGGGCAGACACTGCATCGCCAGCACAAAGAACACAAGCAGGCTGAGCCCCGCTGCCATGCTAAACACAGGACGGCCGTCAGCCCTGGTTTGTCGACGCAGGATGTCCACCAAACTGGTTTCGTCCTCTGCCGCGTCTTCTCCGATTCCGTAGACGATTGCCAGTGTCGAAACAACCACTTCACGAGCAGCAAAGGAAGTAATCACACCAACGTTGATTTTCCAGTCGAATCCCAACGGAGCAAAAATCGGTTCAACCAGTTTCCCGGCGCGACCGGCAACTGACCAGGCCAGTGATTCCTGAGCCATCACACGATCGATTTCGTCAGTCGACAAGGTGGGGTCAGCGACTGCCCGCAGTGCATTGATTCGTTCAGTTGCCTCAGCAGACAATGCGTCTTCGGGCAATTTGGGATAGGTCGCCAACGCCCAGAGAACCACCGAGATCAGCAGAATGACCGTACCGGCCTGTCTGACAAACAGCATCGCTCGTTCGGCAACCGCCGTCACCGTGTTGCGAATGCCGGGCAGCCGATAGGGTGGCAATTCAATCACCAGCGGAACAGCTTCCCCTTTAAGAATGGTTTTCCTGAGACACCACGCAGACATCAGCGCCGCAGCGATTCCCAGGACATAGGCACCGACGAACACACCAGCCGCCATACCCGGCGAGTCACCAAACAGCAGTGCAGTGATCATGGCATACACCGGCAGGCGTGCCGAACAGGTCAGCAAAGGCAGCACCAGAATTGTTACCAGTCGATCTCGCCAGTTTTCAATGGTTCGCGCCGCCATGATTCCCGGAATCGCACAGGCATGAGCCGACAACATCGGCACAAAGGCCTTTCCAGGAAGCCCGACACATTTCATCAGTCGTTCCATCACGAAAGCCGCACGGGCCATATAGCCAGTGTCTTCCAGTACAGAAATGAAAAAAAACAAAATGCAGATCTGGGGAAGAAAGATCACGACACCACCGACACCTGCGACCACTCCATCAATCATCAGACTGCGAAAGTCGTCTTCCGGCAGACACGCCACCAGACCAGAAACCGCTACGGCCGCTACCGTACTGATTTTTGTCCATCGAATTCGTGCAGCACGGTAACTGCCGAGGAAGATCAGCATCGAAACCAATCCTGCGACACCAGGCCACAGGAAAACAGGAACACGGTTAGCAGATATCACCTGATCCACAAATCCGCCGACAGTGGAAAAGACTCCGTCAATCAGGTCCATCGGCACGGAGGCCAGCGAGAATATCAGATAGAACACACCGAGCATGATGCCAAGGAAGACCAAGGTTCCCATCACAGGGTTCGTCAACACACGATCGATTTTCGATGTCCGTTCGCCCAGCCCCGCAGGCAGGGCAACCGTGGATTCGGACACCCTCGCCGCCCAGTCATATCGGGCAGAAAAAGTACACCCGGTGCATCCGGCCGTACATGACGAATGCTCCTCCGTCAGGACGGGAATCCTGCCGGTGACCAGACCGTCAAGCTTTTCTTTCAGCTCGTCAATCCCGGTGCCGCGTTTTGAACTGACAGGCACCACCGGACAGCCCAACTGCTGCGAAAGCTGACTCAGCTGAATCCTGATCTCCGCTGCGTCTGCAGCATCAATCAGGTTAAGCACAACAACCGCGGGAAGTTTCAGATCCAGAACTTCACTCGCCAGGAAAAGATTGCGTTCCAGATTCGTGGCATCGATGACAAGCACCACGATGTCGGGAACCGGCTCTGCGGGATGCTGTCCTGTCAGAACGGACTGCACCACTTTCTCTTCCGGACTTGTCGAATCCAGGCTGTAAGTGCCGGGAAGATCGACCATCTCGACCCGACCGCAATCGAGCGACATTGATCCTCTTCGAAGATCAACTGTGATCCCGGGATAATTAGCCGTTTTTGCACGAAGTCCGGTTAACCGGTTAAACAGTGTCGTCTTACCTGTATTCGGGTTACCGACGAGGGCAATCCGGGCCTGATGAGACGGTCGCGACAGCAACTGCGTCGGTGCCTGCTGATGATTGAGATCACTCATTCTCGTCGGCATCAAACTGTGTTGACGAAACAACTGTGGAAACCCGATCCACAACAACAGACTCAGCGAGCCGTCGGGAAACTCCCAGGCGGGTTCCAACCACACGCAGCACCATTGGATCACCGGGCTGAATGACTTCGATTATGCTTTGGTCACATATTCCCATGCGTTTGAGTCGAACCATTGCATCGCCCGTACACTCAACATTTACACACCGAACCTTACCTGGAATAAGTAAATCCGAAAGGCGAGACGTCGGCATAAACATGCTCCAAACAGCCCCTGAGGCGATGCAGAAGAAGCCCTGGTTATCAACAAAAAGTCTGGCTGATTGTCGCACTCAGTCAGCCGGAATGCAATGGATGGCATTCGGCGTGCCAGTGCTTCAAACGAGTGTGCCGGCCTGTGACCAAATAGTGATGTCCATGTGATTGACGGTATCGACATGGACCGACACCGGGTGTGTAACATTCCGTGTGAAACACCTCTTCGCAGTCATAAAAACGGGAGTTCAGTTTACAGCAACCTGCATTCCGGAACAGCATGCTGAAATTCTTCAGCGCAAAACGTCCCGGACATTTCCGAAAGCCATGTGACTTCTGACGATTCGCCGAACTTCGCCTGGATATTTCAAACCGACGAGCCGGATTCGCTGACGGCGTGCAGCTGTCCGCGAATCCGGCATTACCAACAGTCATCGTATTTGCTGAGGCAATCTGCAGTCGACTATTTGCATTGAAGCACTGAATCACATTGGCCCAGCGCCTCGGAATCCGTCATTTCGATGGTTCCAGGCTTCGTATTATTTTCTGCAACACCTGTCACCGGCCAACGGGTGCAGCGGCAAAATTTCTGCTCCGCCTTAACCGTTGAGGTACTCTTCCGGAGGCTGGCCGGTGTTAAACTTTACCGCACATAACGATCGTGTCGAGTTCCGAGGTGTTACTGGAACCTCCGGTTAAGACGGTCGATAAACGGGGCATGCCTCAAAACGACTTTCTCTTCGACCGTCTCAGCGAGCAAAATCTGCTGGTCCTGAAGTCATACGCAGACCGTTCCCTGTCTCTGAAGACATCCAATCATGAGCACGACGGCTGGGTTGAGCGTCTGGAAACCATTGACACTGCGGATCCCGATCAACTGACACAGATTCATGGTGACCTGATTGCAATGGGAATGCTCAAATTTGAGATCAGCAATCGACACACCGGACTGAGATACCGCATCAGCGAACGTGGAAACGCGGCTCTCGAGAACACGGCAGCAGAACATCGGACAGAATCAGTCGGATTAGCAAACGATCCTGCTGAATTCGAATCATCCGCAGTTCATCCTCTTTCGGATGCGGTCTGATCCGGTATCCACAAACGGTTTTCGGCATTTGTTGTATCCTGACCGGACCGACTGCGTCGCCGTGCTTTCATTCGCACGTACGGCGCAATGTATCGACCTCGGTATCCGTAGTGTGTCACGTCAGCTGACCGGTCAGCGCGGCAGGGTTCCGTCAAATCTTCCAGGATAAATCCGGCACGGCAAAGGCCGCCGACGAGCTCTTCCCAGCGGTGCAGATATTCGACCGCTCCGGATTCACGGTAGGACTCATCGACCTGAGGTGGAACAGGGCCATCCTGGTAATACTCAACACCGATCACAAAATGGTGACGATCGTTGCGGTGGCTGACCTGCAGACTGGTCGGTTGCTTATGCTGACTGATGTAGATCCCCTGATCCCGCAATACCCGTGCTGTCTCTCTGTAGACAGCCGACAGATCCGGCACATAGCACGTGCTGACCGGCTGATGAACGATGTCGAAAGTGGCATCTCCGAGGTCGGACAGGTCATCCATCGAAGCCGCCAGCGTCCTCACATTCAGTCCTCGTCGACGGGATTCACGAATATCAAGCTGCAGCATTTCGTCGCTGATGTCGACCACAGTCACCCTGGCCCCCGCAGCGGCGTACAGAATGGCCTGCCAGCCGCCCCCGGAGGCCAGACACAGCACATCTTTGCCGTTTACCGACGATGGCAGCCATCCTCGACCGTCCAGTGTTTTCAGAGGATGTGCCACTTCATCGTCGGTGGCAACCCGGGCAAACAGACTGCCCGAAGCAGCGAAATGATTCCAGGCACGTCGATTACGGTCACGGAAATCCGGGGAATCTACTGACATTGTCGTTGAATCTTCCGAACGGGAACGAAAGTGAAAGACTGACCACAGATCATTGATGTCTGTCTCTGCAATCCGCGTCTGTCAGTATTCTGCTGAATTTCGCATTCTTTGGAATTCCGCTTCGTCCAATACGGTTCACCAGCCCGGTCTGGCCACGACTAGCGGTGAATTCTAATGTGTAGACAAAGTGAAAGAGCACTCCTCCGGCAACCAGTGGAACAGGTCCAGACAGTATGGCAAAAAAGACGATTGATCAGGTTGATGTGTGTGACAAAACCGTCCTGATGCGCGTTGATTTCAACGTTCCACTGGACGGTTCCGAAATCACCGACGATCGCCGAATCCGCATGGCACTGCCGACAATCAGTTCGGTACTGGATCGAGACGGCAGTGTCATCATTATGAGTCACCTGGGACGGCCCAGGTCCGGTGAAAACAACCCGGCCCTGAGTCTGCAGCCGGTGGCTGATCGACTGGCGGAACTGATTCCCGCGGAAGTGATGTTTGTGGACGATTGTGTCGGCTACGACGCACAGGAACGTGCTAAATCACTGTTGCCAGGTCAGATTCTGGTTCTTGAAAACCTTCGGTTCCACGAAGGTGAGAAAGCAAATTCCCCAGAGTTTTCGTCACAACTGGCAATTCTGGGTGACATCTACTGCAATGATGCATTTGGATCGTGTCACAATACTGATGCCTCCATGATCGGCGTTCCCCTGGCAATGGACCACCGTCCACGAGTTGTCGGATTTTTGGTCCGGAAAGAAATTCAGTTCCTTAGCGATGCCATCGCCGATCCTCAGCGCCCGTTTGTTGCCATTCTGGGCGGAAAAAAAGTATCCGACAAAATTCAGGTCATCCGCAACCTGCTGAAGATCTGTGACAAAGTACTTATCGGGGGCGCCATGGCCTACACGTTCGCTTTGGCAAAAGGGGGTGAAGTCGGAAAAAGCCTCGTCGAGTCGGATAAAATTGAACTGGCGGCCGAACTGATTGAAGAGGGAGGAACCAAACTGGTACTCCCGGCAGACACACATTGTGGTGATTCCTGCACGTCCGGCTGCAGCAAATTTGTGGCCAACGCCGGAGAGATTCCTGATAAATTCGAAGGTCTGGACATTGGTCCGGCAACCACAGCGTTGTATACGGACATCATCGAGGACGCCGCCACAGTCGTGTGGAACGGACCAATGGGGGTTTTTGAAGTACCTCCCTTCGATGAAGGTACCCGAGCCGTAGCTCAGGCACTTGCTGACAGTTCAGCCACAATTATCGTCGGCGGTGGTGACAGTGCGGCCGCCATTCAGCAGTTTGGACTGGCTGATCAGGTGACGCACGTGAGCACTGGCGGTGGAGCCAGTCTTGCGATGCTGGAAGGCAGATCCTTTGCTTCCATTCAAGCACTTGAGGACGCCTAACGCCCGTCATCTATCTCCAAAGCAGTGTCAGATGCTGAGCAGACGGGATTACAAAACAAACCGCAAAGACATCTGCTGTTTCGTGTGTGTTTTGTCACGCTGAATAACGAAACTTCAACGGTTACGCCGTGACTCGCTCAATCAGTTCCGGATGTTCAGCAAAGAATGCCCGCAGGATTTCAAACTCCGCGGGCGTCAGCAGACCACTGGCGTTCTCAAATAACCGTTCACTCACGGTCCAGTGTCCCAGCAGGTCAAGGAGTCCCGCCAGCGTCTCCTGTTCGACGCCACCTGCCGACCGAACAGGATCCAGATCCTCAGCAGCTACACCCGTCTCGATTTGAAGAACTGCAGGATGCGGAGAAAATGGGAGCATGATCTGAAGCATTCTCACTCGTGAAGTCAGCCACATCATATCACCGGAATCCACTCGGTCCGGACCGCGTTCAGCCCGACGAATCATGCGGTGTTCACCCTCTGATCCGGCATCTGCCAGCTCACCGATCGCCGCGAAGCAGATCACCTGCTCCTGAACAGTCAAAGATCGCGGCTTGCCGGAGTGCAGAGTCTGCCAGGTCTGCAGTAACAGCGCCAGCTGAACCTGAGGTGCCGTGCCCGCAAGCAATGGAATTCTATCCAGAAATCCCACCGGCCGCGTTGAAACAGACGCCGAAATAAATTCGTTCAAAAGGCTGTCAAACACCCTCAGGAATGCAACGCGACAAGCGACATAAAACAGTCGATTGCGGTTGAGTCGGCAAAAGATATTCGTGTCCATCACAACATTACGGTCGTCAGAAAAGAATCGATCAAAGTGGTCCACGTCCTGGATTCGCCCATCTTTCGACTACTGGAATCCCATGTGATTACCAGGAGCCGGAACAAAAAAGCAAAGAACATTTGTCAACGAGTCATACGGGGCAGAGACTCACTCCGTCTATTTTGCGCAGACTGTCCGCTACCACTCAACAGGCTTGTTACCTAAACCCGTGAATTTGATGTTGCCATAAAACAACATCAAAACCCGATCAGTGCGACCAATCGTAAACTCACCACAAATATTGGGGGTGTAAAAGGCAACTCCCCCTCCCGCTCACCCGGCTTCAACCGCTCCCGGCGTTGTTTCCAGCTCGTAAAAGTAGTTGGCCATCAGGTGCTCACCGCAGAACAGAATGATCAGTAGTCCAACCAGAACCGGAAATACCTCAATTCCCATCCTGCGTGTGTCAACGGCCTGTTTGAGTTCACCCGGGCTGCGAACAACGGCAAAACGGTCCTCGCCAAGAAGGGTGTCCAGTTCCACTGCAGTTATGGGCGTCAGATCTGTTTCGTCGTCGTTCATATTGACGGCAAATTCGGAACGAAACACACCGGATTCCGGAAGCCAAAGTCGGTACTGGCCTGGTTGTTCAGCATCGTCAATCAACACAGTACGCTGCCCTGCCTTCAGCAGCCCGGACGTCTGCCGCGGCCCAGGCCGTCTCAACAGGTACCGGTCGAATGGGCTGTCTGCCGGTAAACGGATCTCGACGGGTTCACCCGTACGAAAATTGCGACGCTGGTCCGTGGCGCCCGTGAGATACCGGACCATTCCGTCCGTCAGCATGAAAAACGTATAGCTGACCGGCAGCTCGTTCCACTGGGTTGCATGGTCCGGGCTGTAGTTGACCGCCGTAGTCAGCATCAGCGATCGACCTTCACCGACTCGCCTCTCCAGCAGGGCCGGGTACCCGCCGGATCCGGTGTACGACATAATTACCCGGGAATCCGAAGAGGGTTCCACGATCCAACGTCGCCGAACCGTAATCCCCAGCAGCTCCGTTCGAGCCTCAGGAACATCATCCAGTGTACGCGTGACCGGATGGCCTGGTTCATAGCGGAACGATTGCGGCTGTTCCCGAAACCGAAGCGGACGCAGAATCCGTCCGGGAAGCAGTGGTTCACTTTCATCAACGTTCCATGCCGAGTGCAGAGCACGACGCTCCCCTCCCACAACGGTCAGCAGTGCCCCGCCCCGTTGAACCCATCCATGAAGCGATCGCCATAGGTCGCGACCGGGACGCTGGCAGTTGACAAGACACACTACATCAAAACCGTTCAGAGTCTGACGATGCAGACCTGATATCGCAGCAAACGTGCAGTCACAGTGCGGCTGACTGGAAGGGCCTCCTGCATGCGATTCCAGTGCCGCCAAAAAATTCGCAGCATCTGAAAACTGATCCGCCACCACCAGAATTCTGGGCCGCGGCTGAACACCCAGAACGAACCAGGATCTGTCGTCCGCCTGCAGCGGATCGGATGTACTGATCCTGACTATTCCCGTCAGGAAATCAGCATCTTCCGGGACCGGCACCAGCATTCGTGCACTGGCAGATTCAGTATCCAGACTGACATGTACAGGTGCAGCAGTCCGGGTTTCGTCTCCATTATCATCAACCACAAAGACTTCCACGTTGGCAGAGGCCTGGGCCGCCCTGGTTCTCACAACATCAACAGACAGACCAACGCTGCGTCCGGCCACGATCGAATCGGCCGAAAGTTTCAGATTTCTTAGTGAAAGATTGACTGGATCTTCCACACTCAAATCCACCAGGAATACGTGCAGCCAGTCATTTTCCTGCAACAATTCGCGCAATCCGGTATCGTCCGGAAGAGCCCATTCATTTCTGGACAGGTCCGTAAAAACAATCACTTCGCGTGTGTAAACATCACGATCGGCAGTTGTTCCGAGTTCGGTCCGCACCAACTGCTGATCATCGCGCTGAATCTTCAGAGCTCGCTGCAGAGTTCGATTGAGTTTGCTGCCGCGTGCAGTGGTTTTAAGTGAATCAATCCTGGAGTTGACCGCAGCAAGATCTGACTGAAAGACGATTTCCTCCGTTGGACCGGCGCCGCTCACAGCGACGGCAACACGACTTCCCGAAGGCAGCATCTGCAAATGGTCTGTGGCAATCTGTTTGGCCTGTTTCAGACGGCTTCTGCTCTCATGACGGTACGACATACTGATACTGGTGTCGAAAATGAACACTGCTGAAACAGGAGTTTCCACAGCCAGATCACTGCCAGGTGACTGAACTTCTGCACCGACGCGGATCCCCCACGGCATTCCCACAATCACCAACATTGCCAGACATCCGCACACAACGCTTAATGTTCGAATCCGGGCAACCCGTTCTCTCAGCAGGTAGTCAGGGGTCTCCCGTTTCTCCGCTCTTGTCACCAACCATCTGTATACGACAAAGGCGGCGGTAATGACCAGGACTGTCAGCAGCCATTCGAACCACGAAAGACCATAGTTCGCAGGTGGCAAATAGGGGCGTGTGAGCGCCAGCACGATCGCTGCCAGTACACTCATCCGCAACAGCAGAAGCAACAGGTGGCGCAACTTCAATCGGCGAGCATTCGCAGAGCGTCGAGCTTCCAGCAGACGAAGTGCAGGAAACTCTATTCTCTTTGGCCGGGAGCGCATGATCAGATGCAGGATGACCGGAACGCTGACCAGTCCCAAACCAAACAGCAGGCTGAGATTGATGAATGTCATCGGAGCTCAGCAACAGCCGGATACTGCTGCAGTGACAGTGATACAGAATACACACATCCGAAATCAGGTCCGGTGAACAGTAACCACACAGACCTGCCTGATGAAGTGTTTCAGCGGAATCATGGCAGTTCACGCCCCTCAGTCAAGGTCGGCGCTCCGGGACTAGTCCTGTGCTGCATATTGTTCGGCAAACTCAACAGCTAATCCATCAATCACTTCCCGAAATCCGTCTTCCGTCGCTTCGTGAAGCAACCGAAAATTGTTGCGATTCAGGGATTCTCGGTTGCGAATAGTCCCTCTGGTCACCAGTTCCAGAATATTGGCGTCCGACCACGGTCTGATCAGCATCTCAAAACGACTGTAAAGGTTACGACTGGTCCCGCGTGTCATATTGACATCGTCCCGACTGATTCGGGCGCCCCAGCCGTCTTCATTAATCACGGTTGAATATTCAAAACCCGGAAAATGGTCGGCCAGATGCCGAAGGCACGTCTCAATGTGTTCGCTCAATGCCAGACGCAGTTGGGAATGACGGCTCCTGAGTTCATCCTCGGTTGCTTTTATTTTTCCCTCCTGACGTCCCTTCGCATCACGCATACCACGACCGCGATGAATCGCGCGGTTCAGTCTTTCTTCGAATTCAGACATTGCAGTCTTTCGTGGCAGACATCATCCGTATTCAATCCGCACAGAACTTTCGTGCAGTCGTCCTGAAACTCAGGGTAACAACATCAACACCCGAATGTTAAGTAGCACGGGGACCCACGTCACTCTTACCACAGTAGAATCCTGGAGAGTTTTTCAGCAGGATTGACAGCTCCGGAACTTCACACTGAGAACGGTGCATGGCTGTATCGCAGATTCTCAAACGTTCGTGAACACGATACAAAACACAATCGCGATGAACGGCCCGTAGAACCCCAGTCCGATGAGCAGAATCAGCAGTCCACGAAACGGGTCCGCGTGTTCAGAATAACCCAGCGTCTGCACGTCTGTCGACAGGAACACCAGACACGATCACCTGAGCGTGAACGGCAGGGTTTTCCCGTGTTGAGCAAACGCTGCAGTTACGCTCGGACCGGCTCTCCGCATCGGTTTCCGCCGGACACCTGTCCAAGCACCCGTTGTTCTCGGTATCAGACAGGATGGCCAGTTGTGATAGAGTTATATCGCGGCCGCCGGGATCAGCGAATCACCATCATCGAACTCAACCTGACAGCCGGGCAGACTCGACACAAACAGTCGGCCATATGATTTGGTCAGCAGGCGGGGATCCAGAATCACCACGCGGCCCGTGTCCGTCTGTGAACGAATAAGTCGTCCGATGCCCTGCTTCAACTTGATGATTGCTTCGGGAATCTGATACTCCCGAAACGGATTGCCTCCTCGAGCCCTGATCGCATCAACACGGGCCTGAAGCAGTGGATGATCGGGCACACTGAAAGGCAAACGCGGAATGATGACGTTTTGAAGAGATTTTCCAGGCACGTCGACTCCCTGCCAGAAACTGTCCGTACCAAACAAAACAGCCTGAGGATCCCTGCGAAACCGGTCCAGCATCGCTGATCTCGGCAGCCCTCGTCCCTGGGCATACAACGTCAGATCATGTTCTGACAGCCAGCTCTGCAGCCGATGGATACAAAACTCCAGCATGGTGTAGCTGGTGAACAGAACGAATGCTCGTCCTTTTGTTTCCAGTAAATGACGTTTGATACGAGGAATGCAGGCCGCCTGGAATCCGGATGCATCCATTCCAGGATCAGGCATCCCCTTCGACAAAATGAGTCGCATCTGTGAGGAATAGTCAAAGGGACTTCCGTGCCGACTGTCACTCCCGTCGGTTAGTCCGACACGATTCCGGAAGAAACTGAAATCATCCGAACCGACTGAAAGCGTCGCGCTGGCACAGATCACAGACGGAACTTCGTTAAACAGGTGTTCCCTCAACAGCGGACCGACTTCGACAGGCGCGCTGGTCAGTTTGATTGCGCGTTTGGCGCCACTTTTCTCTAGCCAGTACACATTCCCCGCCTGGCTCTGTGTGCACCAGGAATCCAGACATTCCGCCAGGATCCCACAGCGGTCGGCAACACCGGAAAGTTCAACCCGATCGTCCTCTTTAACCATTCTGCCGGATTCAGTTTCCAGGAGAGCTGCCAGATCCCGCAGCCGCGGAGAAACGGTGTTGATGACTTCCACCGGTCCGGTGATCCGACCGTTGGCACGACCGAAACGACGACACCATTCGTCGAGTTCAGAAAAAAAATGACGACAGTCGGCCTGAATCGTTGAAACCCGATCCTGAGCAGTCGTCAGCTGATGCACGCACAGCAGCCCTCTCTGCGTTTTCCGGTTGTAAAGTCGATTGAGAAGATAACTGAACTGTCCCTCTGTCACCGACAATCCCAGATGACTTGCTGCAACGCTTTCAATTGTGTGCGCTTCGTCCAGCACCACAACCTCATAATCCGGCAGAATACTGGCCCCTTCACGCCGCAGAGCCAGGTCAGAAAAAAACAACGCATGATTCACCACCAGCAAATCAGCGTTCCAGACCCGACTTCGGGCTCGGTAATAGAAACAGTTGTTGTGGTGTGGACAGGATTTTCTCAGGCAGTCCCCGTGATCACTGACCACTTCATCCCACACCGCAGGATCCGGTCGAAACGACAGATCGGCACGACTCCCGTCGGTTGTCTCCTGTGACCATTCAGTGATTTGCCTTAACTGCTCTGCGGACTCCGGCTTCAACAGTGTATTTTGTACCTGACGACTGAACGCCCGTTCTGTGCGTCGCAGGCTGATGTAATTGCCTCGTCCCTTGACCAGCACTGCGGAGAACTCCACCGGCAGTACGGACTGCAGGAAGGGTATGTCCCGCGTAATCAGCTGTTCCTGCAGACTGATTGTATTCGTGGAAACGATAATGCGTTTCTTCTGCTGTCCCGTTGTCTGTCCGGCCCGGACTGCAAGTATTGAGGGCACCAAATAGGCAAAACTCTTGCCAACTCCCGTTCCGGCTTCCGTCACCAGATGTTGACCGTCAAGAACGGCCCGCTCAATTGCTTCAGCCATGGCAAGCTGTTCAGGACGATGCTCGTAGTTGGCAAGTCGTCGGGCAACACTGCCGTCTGCTCCCAATACATCTGCTGACGATCCAGGCATCTCCGTCATTGCAGCACCCGCGTATCACCAGTCCGGATCACGGTGCTGTCGCCCAGGATAGCGAACGTCTGACGACTCGCCGAAAACACCACATCACCCTGAATTCCGAATACCACCATCAGTTCATGGACCTCCTGCATCCCGTGAATCTGCAATTCGTGCGTTCTTCAGAATCAGCATCCACCATCAGATAACTGATTTCAGTCAGTGCCACCTGAAACTGCTGACCGTCGGAATTCTCACAATTTCCTCCGATTCGTCCGAACATAACAAAACCACCTCCTCGTTTACCAGATACAACGATGAGTTACGACAAACGTGGGCAGCACCACTGAACAGTGGTCTGTTCAGTGGTGCCGATTTGAAAACATCGGCTGACAGGAGGCAAAAACAACGAACAGAAACGCCGTCAAGTGGTCCGTCCGGCGGGACACATCACTACATAAACGGGGACAGACCGGCCTGGCAAACCGAACGACAGCGGTGAGAAATTGGCCGTCTACTCCGTCGACAACACGGGTTTTCCCCGGTTAACAGCGGAATACAATCAAAGAATTCCTGCCTGAATGGTCAGATGTTCATTGTGATCCGAAACTCACAGGCGAGATCCCGAATTCTGCCGGAATGCAGGATTGACCGGGTTCAGTCCATTCTGCGGACGGTGTGATCCGATGAGCCCGAAAAATATCAGGAAGGAAATTGCCTTTGTCATACATATGAGGCTAAAAGTTTCTGATGATTCTTTTTTATTCGCGCTGAAACGCGAAAGGTCGTATGTCGGAGATATGGTTTAACGAACTGGTAAAACTACTCGAGACGGTCTGACGCTGAGCAGACTGTCTGATCTAAACCTGATCGTTTCCCGGATAGATTCATCCTGATTGGTACAGACGAGGCGAACAGCGACAGCTGTTTCTGCAGAAGCCGGTGAGTATTAAGTCTGTTTTCGATCCCATGTTTGTTGTTTTGGAAATTCATGAATCATGCCTTCCGTTTCCCACTCATTTGTCGAGTTGCAGCAAAAGATCGAACAAAAGTCTGCCCGGGTTGGAGTCATCGGGCTGGGATACGTCGGGCTGCCGCTAATCAGCGCATTTACGAACGCCGGCTTTCGGTGCCTGGGATTTGATGTCGACCATTCAAAGGTCACATCACTCAACAATGGCGAAAGTTACATCCAGCACATTTCGGGCAGTCAGGTGCAGGACTGGAACGATCGGCAGGTCTTCGAAGCAACCGCCGATATGACACGACTGGGCGAAGCGGACGTACTGCTGATCTGTGTCCCCACCCCGCTTAACGAAAGCCGCGATCCGGACCTTCGTTATGTGGAAGGAACTGCGCGTGCAATTGCAGCCGTTCTGCGTCCCGGTCAACTGGTCATTTTAGAAAGCACCACCTATCCAACCACCACTCGTGATGTACTGGTGCCGATTCTGAACAACAATCCGGCTCAACACCGCTGCGGTGCGGACATTTTCGTGGCCTACAGTCCTGAACGGGAAGATCCAGGCAACCCCGATTATACGGCAGCCGGCATCCCCAAAGTTGTGGGCGGACTTGACGATGCCAGTCTTGAACTGGCTTGTGACCTGTATGCACACGCCATTGTCCAGGTCATCCCCGTGGCAAGCACTGAAGCGGCAGAAGCCT
Source organism: Fuerstiella sp. (assembly GCA_022447225.1). Classification (NCBI taxonomy): domain Bacteria; kingdom Pseudomonadati; phylum Planctomycetota; class Planctomycetia; order Planctomycetales; family Planctomycetaceae; genus Fuerstiella; species Fuerstiella sp. Next base: position 22,054 of record JAKVAZ010000009.1, read on the forward strand.
GCAAGATTCTGGAAAACACTTACCGCGCCGTGAACATCGCCATGGTCAACGAGCTAAAGATGCTCTTCGATCGAATGGACATCGATGTCTGGGAAGTGATCAACGCAGCAAAGACCAAACCATTCGGCTTTCAGGCCTTTTATCCTGGACCTGGACTGGGCGGTCACTGCATCCCCATTGATCCGTTCTACCTCACCTGGCTGGCCCGCCGACAGGGAATGTCGACACGGTTTATTGAACTGGCCGGTGAAGTCAATGCAGGCATGCCGAGATACGTCATCGACAGACTGGGTGAATTCCTCAACGACGTCGGTAAACCCATCCGTGGCAGTAGAATTGCGCTGCTGGGTATGGCTTACAAAAAAGATGTTGATGATCCTCGGGAAAGTCCGTCATTCGAACTGATGGAACTGTTACTGGAACGCGGAGCGAACCTGACCTACAACGATCCTCATATTCCGCTGCTCAGAAAGATGAGGAACTATGATTTTTCGGCAACCAGCAGTCAGGACCTGACTCCAGAATATCTGGAAAGCCAGGACTGCGTATTGATTGCGACTGATCATTCCTCCTACGACTATCACCAGATCGTACGTCATTCAAGAATGGTACTTGATACCCGTAATGCCACAGTGAATGTGACCGAAGGGCGAGAAAAAATTCGTCGTGCCTGATTATTCTCAGGTAACAACAGATTTGGATGCAGAGAATCAACACTGTCGTGTGCCTCGCTTCGTCCAGCATCGTCGAGTCTGAAAAGCGACTAGTGAAAGTCCTTGCCGGTCAGCAGACGTTCAATCCTGTCGGCCTGAAGTCCAACTTCCACCACGCTGCGTCGAATCTCCTCTCCGTCAACCGTTGCCCGCGGATAGGTATCAACCATTACGAAATACGGCAACCCTTCGACCTCGCGAATCGCCAGGCCGCCATGCAGGACCTTTGCGTTCAGACGAAGTGCCTGTTCATAGAATTCCGCTTCCGCCGGGCAGCAGACACTGTAAATCAGCAGTAACCGATGTCCCGCCGGATGATCGCTGTTTTCCAGGAACACAGACTGCCCCCGCCCGCCCGGCAGCTGAATCCGTATTTCAAATCTATGGCCACGCTGCAGACATTCTGCTATCGGCACCTCGTCAAATGCATCGTTCACCAGGGTCTCAAGATCCCGAGAGTCACCCAGTACCGCCTGAAGCAACTGACTGGCGCCAGCTCCGTTCGCCGGCCGATTGGAAGGACTGCGTGACAGCAGCATTGCCGCGCATTCGGCCACGTCCAGCGGCACCGTTGGATTCAGTTCACGTACCGGTCGATAGTCTCCCGACATCACCACATTCATCAGTCCGTGCATGCTGTGACTTTCAAACGGCAGTCTCCCGGTCAGCATCAGGTGAAAACAAACGCCCAAAGCAAACACATCACTTGAAGTCGTGGCCGGCTCTCCCTGGAAGATTTCCGGAGCCATATAATTCGGAGTACCGGCCAGTCGGGCGTGTTCGGCCTCCACCGAATGCACGCGTTTGGCAAGTCCGAAATCACCGATTTTCGGGCTGCCGGACGGTGTCACCAGAATGTTGTCCGGCTTGAGATCCCGATGGATGATTCCCAGACGATGAGCCGCCGCCAGTCCGTCAGCAACACCTAAGGCAAACTGTGTTGCACGGATCGGATCCAGCGGACCACAGACTTGAATTTCGCGCTGCAGGGATCCGCCGGCCACATATTCCATTTCCAGATAGTGCCGTTCGTCACAGACCCCGACCGCATGTGTCGTCACCACATTGGGGTGCACCAGTGCCGCCGCCGCACGCGCCTCAATCTGAAAGCGCCCCGTGTAATCAACGTCAAGCGAAACACGACGAGGAGACAAAACTTTCAATGCACACAACCGATGCAGAGATCTGTTGTGTGCCAGATAGACGACTCCCATCGCGCCACGACCAAGCATCCGCCGGCAGTCATAGATGTGCAACTGCTGTCCTTCCGGAATCAGATCGTCAACAGGGTGCTCGAGTGTGTCTACAGAACCCGAACCTGCGGCACTACGATCGCAAAACTCCGGGAACAAATCAGACGACGAAATCCAGGTGTCGTCTTGTTTGCCGTTCATCCCGCAACGAGGACAACCGGAAACCGGTCCGCCGGACAGAAAGAAGAAGGGTTCATTACAGCCTGGGCAGTAGAATGCAGCCAATTACTCATCCTCGTCAGCCACCACACCACTCGAACAATCATCAACACCTGTTACTACCGGCAACTCTGATCCGGTTCCCGGCGGAACTTGACCAAATCGTCCCTATCTTCAAGCTTCAGTTCAGCGTCGGACTTCCACATGATGTCGACGTTGCCGGGCCGGCAAACTCATTCGCTTCACTTGTGCCGACGCTGGTTGCTCAAGACGAAAGGCGCGAAGAAATTCCGGACGATCCGAACGGCCGGACCGGGTATAATCACACCACAGGGCCTCGGCCGCCTGCTGAGGACAGATCGCCTGAGTTTCAACGAGAAACGTGAACAGCGATTCCGCGAGCCGGATCAATGAAATTCCGTGAAGGCGTTGTTCGCGTTCAACAAGAAAATCACTGAATGCGAGCAACTGCTCAAATACTGACGTGCCCTCTTTCCGCAAGAACTCCAGCGACGTCAGAAAGTTGCCGCTGTTGCCGATGAGGTCCCAGGTTCGGGCAAAATGTCGCAGACGCATCATGCTGCTGAAATCAATATCTCGGGTCCTCAGGATTTCGAAGGGTGGCTGATCGCTGTAGACCATTTCAAAATTTTCATCATGCCGGATGATCGGAGTTCCTTTAAGTCGCTTGAGGACACCAACCTGAATCTCATGAGGATTGAGTGCCAGCAGTCGATCAAATCCCTTTCCGAAACTTTTCAGGTCCTCACCGGGCAGACCAATAATCAGATCGGTGTGAATGTGCACGCCCGTACTGTCCCGCAGGAAACGAACGTTGTCTTCCAGTTTCGAATTATCCTGTGTCCGACTGATCAGCTCCCCTGTCCTGTCATTGAAAGTCTGAACACCGATCTCAAACTGAAGCGCCCCCGGAGGAAACATTGCAATCAGATCGCGGAGTGAATCCGGAAGTCGGTCCGGAACCATTTCGAAATGAAGAAACAATCCTTCGCTCCAGCGATCCAGAAAAAACGTCAGGATCTTCTGACTCACCCGGATATTCAGATTGAAGGTTCGATCGACAAACTTGAACTGTCGAGCCCCGCGGTCCAGTAGTGACTGCAGCGCCGCCAAAAACTCAGCTAAGTCAGCCTGCCGCACGGGAATCTCCAGTGCCGACAGACAGAACTCGCAGGTGAAGGGACAGCCGCGGGAAGCTTCGACATAAATGACCCGGTGGGCAATGTCCTCCTGATCGTACAGATGGTACGGCAGATTCAATTCGGAAAACTGCGGCACTTCAGCATGAATCATATGTGCCGGCGAACCGTCGTCCCGCAGAATTTTTTCGCACAGTTCAGCAAACGCCAGGTCAGCTTCTCCGGTGATCACGTGGTCCGCCTGATGGACCACGGGCGAGGTCTCCCATTCGTAGCTGACTTCAGGACCACCCAGGACAACAATAACGTCCGGAGCCACGCGTCTCATGCCGGCCACCAGATCTGTGACCTGCCGCACGTTCCATACGTAAACTCCAATTCCCACAATCCGCGGTCGATGTTCCAGGATATCAGCAAGCACCTCAATCAGACTGTCGCCAATGCTGAACTCGAGCATCAAGGTGCGTTCTCTGAGATCTCCCATGTTTGCCAGCAAACAGCGAAGACCAAATGCGCTGTGCCAGTAACGAGCGTTCAAAGTTGTCAGAACGATGTCCGCCATGCGCTCCACTGATCTCTGTAACCTGAATTCACATATAACTGACCGACAACCGAAGTTGTAATACAACCGACACCCGGCAGCATAAGTGACAGGTTCCCGAGGATCGACGTGAACAAGTACAGCCCGACAGACTCCCCGAGGTCGACTTCTGATGAATACAGCCTGATCCAGGAGACTTCTGTCGAAGGTATATAGCTTGCAGCATAATAACACGCATTGTTACACGTGCAGCCGGATCGTGTTTCCGTCTACGAATCGACCAAGTTCGGCCATACCGATCACCGCAGATCCAAAACAGAGACGGAACTCAGCAGACCAACACCCGAACCATGACTCCTGAGCCGCGCCACATACCGCCGTCGGCATGAAAAACTCTTACAGCCGACAGAAAACACATCCTGATATACCGATCATCACCGGATCTGCCACTGTTTGCCCGTACCAATCTCTATAGCTGATTCTTTTATCACGCTGATTAACGAATTTCATGAGAGCGAGGTTCTACACAGTGAATCTTCGTCGCCCCACACTCACATTTCTTCCGGTTTAGTCGATGATCGGCGTGTTTGGACCAGAGATGCGAACCCGCGACCGGACCACACTGTCTGCCGAACAGGAACACGGTTTCGGATTTATTGTATTCGAGGTAGTTCAGGTTGTTCGGTACATTGCTGAACCAACTGGTTCACTGAACCGCAAGGGCACAGATCCTCCGTGATCAACCGCGTAACACCGGAAAGTTGGTAAGAATGCCCAACCCGGCATCCCGTCGTACGGTCCTGCCCCGGCCTCGGAGCATACGACATGCACGGTAATATTTGATAGCGACATGAAGGTAGAGTATCCCGGTACCGGACTGAGCGATCCCTGGAGGTCATCCGTCGATTGCACCAAAGCGACGTTTCAAATCAGTCTTTATGATTACGGGCGTTTCAGTGGTCCGTCTCTGTCACACGCCAGACCGGCGGGATAATGTCTTCGGAGTTCGTGTGTCCTGCAGTTTCGCCAGGTAGCCGTCGAAGGCGGTTTCACTTACGGATGTTGAAATACCGATGCTTGAAGTGCAGAAATTTCTAAGTCAACGATCATTTGACGATTTGACGATTTGACGAGACAACTTGGAATCAAAGTCAATCGGCACACAACACTCCCGCTGGCCATCCTCAACTACGACCAGATTGAGTCTCCTAAGACGCACCCGGTTGTTTGCGAGTGCCGTGGTCTTGTCCTGCATACGAAGACGCTGGAAGTTGTCGCCAGATCCTTCCATCGCTTCTTCAACTGGGGAGAAGTCGTTGAGAATATGGCCCATTTCAACTTCTCTGATTTCACGGCTCAGTCCAAGGAAGACGGTAGTCTTGTGCTGCTGTATCACTTTCAGGGAATATGGCGAGCCAACACGCGTGGATCATTTGCAGAAGACAACATGCCGTTTCAGAGATTCACCTGGAGTGAGGGCATCTGTCAGGCACTTGGAGTCAACACTCTGAACGACCTGGATCCCGTGCTGGATCCCCACTGTTCCTATGTCTGTGAATTTGTGTCTCCCTGGAACAAAATAGTCCGTAAGTATGACAAGCCTATGCTCTATCTGCTCACCGCGTTCTACCGCAATACGTGTGAGGAACTGACGCAGTCCGAGTGCGATCAATTTGCTCGCGCGGGAAACATGCTTCGCCCCAGACTGTATAAGTTCTCAAACGTCGATGAGATACAGGATTTTCTGCAGAAACAGGCGGAAGAAGACCCAACCTTTGAAGGTGTTGTGATCTGCGACAAAGACCATCGCCGCTGGAAGATCAAAAACCCGGCCTACCTCGGTCGGCACAGGATGAAAGGAGAAGGACTGAATCTATATGACCCGCGGCATCTTCTGCATTTCATTCTGGAGGGTGAAGAAGACGAGTTGTTAACTTACTTTCCTGAAGTTCGCGAGCGATTCTTCGAACTTAAGGAAATGGTCACGAAAGCCTACGGAAAGGTGCTTGAAGCATGGTTTGATCACAGGCATGCGCCCGACAGGAAGTCGTTCGCTCTGGTAATTGGCAAACGTCCGTTTTCCGGCCTGCTGTTCCAGCTTCGAGACCGGCAGGACAGAGGCGAGTCAGTGACCTCCGCTGCGATAAAATCATTGTGGCGAGACTCCGGCGACCTGATCCTGAAAACGTTACTGCATCGGTGACCAGACGTCTGATCACGAATCTGAGATTTAAACATCACAAATTCGCTTTCACGCCGGAGACCACGTTCGAACCTGTGCGGTGCGTGTTATTAACCGAATCCGCCAACAGGCAGGCGAATAAAACGAGGCAAGGTTCGTTCACTCCGTGCGGTCAAACAGCGCACGGACTGAGCAAAAACGGCTGATCTCAATTCTCCACCTGTATTCAACTCGGTACGACCTGAGCTGTTTCAGGAAACTCAGCCGGCTGCCGTCCATCGAAGCGGTTCACGGAGGATGTTGACAGTGGTGGTCGTGCTGTGCCACGTCGAATCCCACACTTCCGATCTGCTGTGCGGATCTACGCCGTGATACCTGCACCCGGCATCACGGAATTCGGAAATAGATTGGCGACAAGCTTCACTGCTGAAGCGGAATGGCCAGCTGATCCGGCACAGGATCGATATCGGCCTGATGCGCGGTGAACATCCGGTTCAGTCGCTGCACGATCTGCGGGTTTTGATCCGCGATATCGAACTTCTCCGACACATCATGTCCTACATGGTAAAGTTCCGGAGATTCGAGCTGAACTTCGTGTCCGTAATCGACAGGCTGCCGTTGGTGCCGGTGCAGCTTGAACGCATTCGAACGAACGGCGTGCAGCTTCGCTCGTGTCCAGAAGTAAAATGATTCCCGGGGGCTGTCTCCCTGACCGAGCAATGCAGGTGTCAGGTCATAGCTGTCCAGTTTGCGATCTGTCGGCAGACTGGTACCGGTCAGGGAGGCGAGTGTAGCCATCACGTCGAGCGTCGAGCCCATTTGAGCAACTGTTGACCCCGCCTCAATGGTACCTGGCCACCAAAATATTGTTGGCACACGCTGGCCGCCTTCAAACGTGGTACCTTTCCCGGCTCTCAACGGTCCGGCCGATCCACCGTGTCCGTTGAACCACAGCCATGGTCCGTTGTCTGAGCTGAACACCACCAGCGTGTTCTCCTGCAGGCCCTCGTCACGCAGCGTCTGCAAGACACGACCGATGTGGAAATCAATCTCCTCCACGACATCACCATACAGCCCGCGCGGGCTCCGGCCGCGAAAGGCCTCAGAAACCAGTAGAGGAATATGAGGCATATTGTTGGCCAGATACACGAAAAACGGCCGCTCCCTGTTCTCCCGAATGAACCGGATGGCCTCATCCGCATATCGTTTCGTAATCGTGTGCTGATCGGCCGGACGTTCCACGATCTCCGCGTTCCGCATCAGTGGAACATTCCACCAGCTGTGCGATGGATGAAATTCAGCATCCCGTCGCGACTTTTTGAGGTACTCCCCGGCCGACTGAGTGGCGTCCATGTCATTTGAATAGGGTATGCCAAAGTAGGTGTCGAAACCCTGAGCCACCGGCAGAAACCGGGGAAGGTGCCCCAGATGCCATTTCCCGAACGCGGCCGTCGCATAATTCTTTTGCTTCAGTAATTCTGCCAGTGTGATCTCGTCTGCCGGCAGGCCTCCGCCGGAATCGGGAAACAACACCGCACGTTTGTTACTCATCATGCCGTTGCGAATCGGGTACCGTCCTGTCATCAGCGCGGCCCGGCTGGGTGTACACACAGGAGACGCCACATAGAACGACGTCCATTTTTGTCCTTCCGCTGCCATGCGATCCAGATGCGGAGTCCGAATGTTCGGACTCCCGAAACACGCCAGATCGCCGTAGCCAAGATCATCGCAAAAGATGATCACTACGTTGGGGCTGCGTTCAGACTTCTCCGTCGCTGCCGCACACGTACCCGACGTCATACACACAAAAACTGTCAACAGACTGACTGCTGAAAAAAATCTGATCAGTTTACCGTGCACTATCGCCCCCTTTGCTTCAGTTGTACTGCGAGATTAACCGGTAATTCAGGCACTCGCCAGCAGTTTGAACAATTCCCTGCGGATTGCCGCCGCGCGGATGGTCTGCCCGACACCTGCGCCGCTACACCGCGCTCAATCCCCGGGCCATCTTCCAGACAATTCCACTTCGCCCGCCGGATCCCGTTCCATTCAGTTCACCAGGAGTCGACAGTCATTCGGGATCCTGACAGCATTCACGGGTTAGGACTGCGATTTCCTGAGTCAGCATGCCATAATACAACAGTCCGCAGGCAGCTTGTTGCGTGCAATGTCTTCCAGCCAGTGAGTCGGCAATGAAACGAACTCTGTGGTGTTTTCTGTTTACAGGATTGGCAGGTGTCATGTCTGTGTTGTCTGATTCAACGAATGCTTCCGAGCCTTTGATCTTCATTTCCGCGTTCGCTCCCGGCGATCACGGAGCCATTCATGCGTTTCGGCTCGACACACAGACCGGACAACTGAACGAAACTCATCGCACCACGGATGCCGAACACCCGTTTTTCATGGCACTGTCACCCGATCGCCGGTTTCTGTACTCGATTCACACAGACCAGTTTGGCGGTGAACAGAGTGATCAGATTGCCGCATACCGCATTGAGTCAGACACCGGTAAACTGAATCTGCTGAACCGGGAGTCGGCCCGTGGTACGGCAGCCTGTTATCTGCACGTTGACGCGACTGGTCAGGCCCTGTTCGTCGCCAACTATTCGTCGGGCAGCGTGGCATCGTTTCCAATTCATGACGATGGTTCAGTTGGCAAGGCTGTTTCTTTCTTTGAACACAGGGACCCGGGAGTACATCCCTCCCGGCAGGACGTGACTCATGCACACTGCATTGTTGCCGGCCCGAATAACCGTTTCGTGTATTCCGCGGATCTGGGCATTGACCAGGTGCTGTGTTACCGACTGGAAACAGACACGGCCCAACTGATTCCCGCACAACAACCATTCGTGAGAACACCGCAGGGTGCCGGTCCCCGACACCTGACGTTTCATCCTGACCGGCAGCACCTGTTCGTGATCAACGAAACCGGAAACACCGTCACTTCGTTTGACTGGGATGCGAACTCCGGAATGCTGATTGAGCAACAAACCATTTCCACGGTTCCCGACGAGTTTACCGGCACCAGCCACACGGCCGATCTGAAATTCACACCCGACGGACGTTTCCTGTATGGCACCAATCGTGGTCATGACAGCATCGCCGTCTATCGTGTTGACGACGAACGCAGATTGACACTCAGCGAAATCGTACCCAGTTTGGGACAGGGACCTCAGAATCTGGCAGTCACTCAGGATGGACGCTGGCTACTGTGCGCCAATATGCCGGGAAACAATGTGCTGGTATTTGGAATCGATGCTGAATCCGGAGCAATTACTCCGGTCGGCAAACCGGTGACGATTCCCAGCCCGTCGTGCATCATGATTTACTGACAGTCAGTCGGAATTTCGCCAGCCTGAACCGGAATTTCGGCCGATCGTCTGTCCGTTTGAAGGAATTCCTGCCTGGATATCCCGATCAGCAGCAGCGAAGAGCGGTCTCTGTGCTTAAACAACCGCCCCACTATCGCGGGTACCTGAACGGGATATCGATTCAAACGCAGCTCACACGGACGGCAGACTTCCCCGGAAGTGTTCGCAGAACCAAGCTAAAAGTTCACTGATACGTATCGTGAAGTTCCTGTGGTGTGCGGGCTGCAGCCTGGAATCGCTGTCCGCAGCATCCGCCTTCGATAACGTCCTGTAGATCATTCATGAGCTCACATGAGATAGCACGCACTGTCGCACTGTAAAAGATATCAGCGATCAAGCCGAAGATGACGACAGAAAACAGCTTGTCGTACGCATCTGATGCCTGAGGTGGCCGTGGATACCCTGACATGGATTGTTGGGTGCAACTTTGACTGATACCATTTACAAGGCCACTTCGCCAGGTGCCGACCATAACTGTAATTTCCCACCTAACACTCTGAGTTCAATGGAGCCCGTTATGAAGTCACGTCTTTCCGTAATGCTGATGTTTGTGCTGGTGGGGTCGTCAGTGGTGATGGCTGAAGAGAAGTCGGCGGACGCAGCCACCAAAGATTCCGAAGTCAAAAAGACGGTCGTCATTGGAGCCACTGCGCCGGAATTCAGGATTAAAGATTCCAGTGGCAAACAAATCGACCTGAAACAACTGACCGATCAGGGCCCCGTGCTGGTGCGACTCACCTGCGGATGCTCCGGCTGCGACAAGGAACTGGCCTATTTTCAGACCATGCATGAGGAATACAAAGAGCTGGGCCTCACCAGCCTGGCAATTTTCCGCGAGCCGGATGCCAAGGTCGAAGATTACGTCCAACAAAAGAAGTTGAAGATGATGTACGCCGTGGATTCGGACGGCAACAGCTGGAAGACCTTCCAGACAAAGACCATGCCCACCAACTTTCTGATCGAAAAGGGCGGAAAAATCCGGTCGATCGCGGCTGGATGCGATCCCAGCGGATTGCTGGCCAACAAAGTGTCTCAGTATGTGGCAGATCTGCTGGACACGGAGCAGGTAGACGTCAGGGACACAGTCAAAAACAACGCACAGGCATCCACAAAGCAATAAACGAACCTGGCTGCCCGGACAGTGTTTGCCAGCTGCTGACGACCGGTCAACGGCGTTTTTTCATTTGTTCGCTTGCCTGGCGAAGAATGCGGCGTTCACGGTCCGTCAGCGACTGTTCACCCTCGCGGGAGATCTTGGCCAGAATGGCATCAACCCGGTCGGAAAGATTGGACTCCGGCTGCTCCTTGGGATTATAGACTCGCAAACCCGATTTTCCGGCCCGGATGCGGGTGGACGCGCGACCTGCGACACCATCCCACCAGTTCGAAAATCGCATGTTCCAGCGAAAATACAGCCAGCCGAACAACAGGCCTCCAAGGTGCGCGCTGTGAGCCGTTCCGTCTCTGCCGAGTTCTCCATCCGCCAGTTGTCGGATAACCGGATTGGCCTCAATGGCTACGTAGATCAGCAGCAGCCAGCGAACTTCGATTCCCAGAAGTCCAAAAAGGTACAGCTTCTGTCGCGGGTAGTGCATCGCAAACAGCGTGAACACCGCATAAACAGCACCCGATGCTCCCAGAATGTTTGGATCGACCTTCAGCAGACGATAAAAGCACACTGAGCACAGACCGGAAAACATCGCCGAGACCGCATAAAACCAGAGAAATTCGCGGTTACCCGTTAGCTGCGCCGTTGCCCGGCCCAGCACATACAGCATGTACATGTTGAGCCCAATGTGCAGCAGATATCCGGTATCGTGCAGAAATGCGTAAGAAAGCAAACGCCAGATCTGTCCACCGAACAGTTCCGAACCGTTTAAAATGAACCATCGTTCGAGTACGGACCTGCCGTCCTGCGATTTTAGCACCACCTGCAGTACGAAGACGGCCACGGTCGCCAGAATGATCTTCGTCACCACGGACATCGGCTGGACAGACCCGCGACCATTGAACGCGACGTCACCATCGTCTCTGAGGTATTCGCGAGAGTCGATCCCCATATCGAAATCCACCAACAGACGTTGCAGGCCGTCAGGCAGTGACCGAACGGTAACGGCCGCTGTCCACCATGAACTCTAGCGCGGCTTCGGAGACACGGCCACCCCGACGGCCTCTCCGTTTGGGTTCAGCTGATCCTTCTGTGCAGTCGCCAACTGTCGATTGGAGTCGTCCAGTCGACGCTGTAACTGATCACGCAGCTCACCGGCCTGCCGAATTTCCCGCCGCAGTCGATCGACTTGAATCAACAGGTCGTTCCGGGTCTCTTCCATGACGGAGACTGCCTTCAGCCGTCCGTCGGTGTATTCCGGATGTCCGGGGATCACCTGAGCATCGGAATGACCCAGAAGTTCCTGCCTGCGAATTTCCAGTTGTGATTTTGCCTGTTCAAGCAGAATGGTCTGCTGAGCAACGTTCGCCTGAATTTCAGAGTAATCTTCAGAAAGTTTCTGCAGTTGCGAGTGAAGTTCATCAATCTGCAGTCGCAGCGGGGCCGGAACCAAAGATCGAAATCTCCACGGCAACTCAGGATCTGTCAGCCAGACGTTAAGTTCCTCCTGGGTCACCTGCCAGTTAGGAAGCAGCGTACATTCTATGTCCCTGCGTTGTTCAACCTGAAATTCACCCACATAAAACATGTTGCCGTCTGCCATTTGCTTAAAGGCATACACCGCCGGTTCGACCGACTGTCCGGCGTCATCCAGAACAGGAATCAGACCGACATTCGTTCCCAGACCGCGTACATTCAGGCGTCCCCCATCAACTTCTACTCCGGATTCGGCACTCTGTTCAATATTCCAGCTTTTATCCCAGCCTATCTTGACTCCTGCAAGCTGGTATTGCTGCTCTGAGAGTTCCCGTTGAGTGTCCCGGTGACGAGTGATGGCCTTGTCAAGCGAATCCCGGCTGCTCACCAGCTTGGTGGACACATCATTGTGGTGCTTCCCAACAGCGGGCAAAAGCCACACGGAAATTACACCCAGACCGATGACAGTTAGCCACAGGAAGACTTTTCCGATTGTTGTCATTCGAACCTCCGGGAACCTGTCGCTGCCGCGGTACCGTCTGAAAACGGGTCCTATGCGATCCATCGGCGGCACAGACCTGAAACTTGTCGGGATATTGCAGCTCCCGCCATGCTGTGACAATTCGATTAAAATCTCGCATCTTCGCCCCCCCAGCTTAACCAGATGGCAGGCTCTGCGTCATCCTTGTTCTCTTTTCAGAGGACCTGAATCCTCGAAAATCCGGTAGATTCAGCCGGATTTACGGGCCTGTGATTCGCTACAGTCTCACAAAGCACCGGGTTGTGCGGGGGCAATTTCGACCTGTCGCTCTTTTCCACAGGCCTGCATCGTCGCAAATACAGGATTAACCCGGAACCCGGATTTTTCGATTAACCCCATCCACCACAGTCAAAGCACGCCATTGTCGAATTTGCGGGGAACAGCAGAACAATCACCTTCCGCAGCAGAACCGGAATCAGTCGATTCGCAGATCTGCACAGAACGCCACAATACAATCACGCTGATTTTCCATCAGGTCCTGTTCCGTGTTGCATGGATTTTCAAGACCGAGAGCGTGGTGATGCCGGCATTTCTGGACAGCATCACATCGACCGGCTGGCTGAGTGGACTGCTGCCTCCGCTCAATCGCCTGGGCCAGTCCGTGACACCTCTGCTGTTGTCCGGACGCTTGCGGGACACACCCCGCAAGTCGCGTTGGCTGTTCAGAACAACCATGTTAATGGGAATCCCGTTTCTGGCGTTGAGCGGTCTGTTGGCCTGGTCGGGATCAGAGGTTCAGGACAGCATGCCGATAATATTCCTGTGTCTGTACGCGGTGTTCTTTGCGACGACAGGCATGAATCAGGCAGTCTTCAACACGATTCAGGGTAAGCTGATTACTCCCAACCGGCGTGGTCGACTGATTGCAGTCGCCGGCTACATCGGATCACCGGTGTCCATTCTCGCGGTTGTGTTCGTCATGCGTCCCTGGGTCGACCAGTCTTCACCCAAATTTTGGGCCGTTTTCCTGTTCACAGGCTGCGTTTTTGTGATTGCCGGCTTTTGTGCACGGTTTCTTCGGGAGTCTGCAGATCAACCGATTCCGTCGGCAGAACGACGTCAGCCCCTGCGGGATGCCGTCTATTTTCTGCAAAACGACCGGCATCTGAGACGGATGTGTATGCTGAGTGCTCTGGTCGCATGCCCAATGGTGCTGTTTCCGTACTATCAAAGACTGGGACGCAGTCTGCCTGACTATGAAAATCACATGCTGATGAGTTGGGTAATCTGCCAGAATCTGGGCGCGGCGGGTTTCAGCTGGGTTGCCGGAAAAATTGCTGACTCCCGAGGGACACGAAGTGCACTGCGAATGCTGACCCTGGCAGCAACCCTGTCGCCTATCGTTCCGCTGGGACTGTGGCTCATCGGTAGCGCTGACTGGTACTGGATTACTTTTTTATGGCTGGGCACGGTTCCGGTCACGTTTCGGATGAAAATCAATTACGTGCTTGAATTGACCGCGCCTCAGCAGCATCCGATCTACATCAGCACCACAGCTCTCAGCACCACACCGATCATTTTCCTGTCCCCGGTCGCAGGAGTGATGATTACCCACACAGGATACGTTCTTCCATTCTTACTTGTCTCCGCAGCGTCTGCTGTTTCGTGGATCGTCACACTCTTTATTATCGAACCTCGTTCAGCTGAATTTCAGCGATCACACGAACGAGTGTGCTAAAGCTTGTTTTTCGAAACCACACAACGACAATCACCGCTCACTCGTCCGTTCCGCAGAACTATTTCGGCTGTCATATTTTATGAACCCCTCAGAACTTCCGGAATTGAACGCGGCTCTGACGGCAGTGCGTCAGGCAGCAGTTGTCTGTCGATCCGTTCAGGCATCGATGGATCCGGATGCTTTGAAAAAGAAAGACAGCAGTCCGGTAACCGTAGCCGACTTTGCGAGTCAGGCTCTGATTTGCAGGCAGCTACAGCAGGAGTATCCGAACGATCCGGTGATCGGAGAAGAAGGAGCCGACCAACTGCGTAAACCCGAAGGGGGGGCGTTTCTGCGGCTTGTCCATCAGGAATGTGTCGCAGCCGGCGAACCCTGTTCTGTCGACGATGTCTGTGACTGGATCGATCGCGGTCAGCAGTCCGCCTATTGCTCTCGATTCTGGACACTCGACCCGATCGATGGCACCAAAGGCTTTCTGCGAAAAGATCAATACGCCATCTCACTGGCTCTGATCATTGACGGGACCATCGCGCTGGGAGTTCTTGGATGTCCCGGTCTGCCTGTCAATTCTGGCGAACCGGACGGGGCCTGCGGTGTCCTCGCATGGGCTGTTCAAGGGAAAGGCAGCTGGATGGTTCCTCTGGATTCTGCCGAATCGCCTCCCCGGAGACTCCACGTCACGGATACACAACAGGCATCCGCCGGCCGGTTCTGTGAATCAGTCGAATCCGGCCATAGTTCGCACGACTGGTCAGGCAAAATTGCTTCTGTTCTGAACATCACACGAGAGCCATTCCGAATTGACAGCCAGTGCAAATACCTCGCCGTGGCCCGGGGAGATGCCGATATCTATCTCAGGCTGCCCACGCGCAGGGACTATCAGGAAAAGATCTGGGATCATGCCGGCGGCGTGATCCTGGTAGAAGAAGCCGGTGGTTGTGTCACGGACATTCATGGAATCCCGCCGGAATTCAATCATGGCCGGACACTGTCGACCAACGAAGGAATGATCGTAACAAACGGCCGGTTTCATCAGCGGGTGGTCGACGTGGTTGGCACGTGCGCACCGGCCTGATCTGCAGAAACTCACGGACGTCGCCCCGAGCAATCGGTGGACTCACATTTTTTTTCAGCAAACCACTCAGGCTGGTGCCCGATTACCAGCGTTAAGCCCTGGAATCAGATCGCATGGAATGGCTGGCTGTTACTGTCACGCTGTTGGTCATTGTCGCTTCAATTGCCGGCATCATGCTGTACCGGTTCCCGGCAGACATCACTCTGCTGGGCGGCCTGACCCTGCTGCTGATTTATGGTGTGTTTGACCCGGTGAACGGACTGAGTGTCGAGGACGGATTGAAGGGGTTCGCAAACCCGGGCGTACTGACAGTCGCAGTTCTGTTTGTACTTGCTGACGGGCTGTACCGCACCGGTGCCTTTGAATGGATCGGACTACAGCTGTTGGGCGTGCCGAAAAGTCGGCTGTCAGCTCAGATGAGAGCTATGGTCCCTGCCGCAATCCTGAGTGCGTTTCTGAACAATACCCCCGTGGTGGCGCTGATGATGCCCATTATCAACGACTGGTCACGAAAATATCGCATCTCCGTCAGCCATTTGTTCCTGCCGCTAAGCTACGCGGCCATTCTGGGCGGCACCTGCACGTTGATTGGGACCAGCACTACGATCGTGATCAACAATCAACTGAGTCGGGACATGCAACTGTCAATGTTCGAACTGTCCATTATTGGAGTTCCCGCACTGGTTGTTGGTCTGGGATTCATCGCAGCCGCCACCCAATGGCTGCTGCCCGAACGCCGGCCTGCATTTACTGCGATGGACGACCCTCGTGAATACACGGTTGAAATGATTGTACAGGAAGGCAGTCCGCTGGTGGGCAAGTCGATTGAAGCTGCCGGTCTGCGTCATCTTTCCGGCATGTATCTGATGGAAATCAACCGAAACGGAACGGTGATTCCTGCGGTCGGTTCAGAAACGGTGCTGCAGGCCAGAGACCAGCTGGTCTTCGTTGGAATTGTCACATCTGTGGTAGACCTCCAGAGAATACCGGGGCTGGAACCTGCTATTGATCCACTGTTTCAACTGGACGGTCCGCGATCTCTGCGAAGTCTGGTGGAGGCTGTGGTCTCCACCAGCTATCCGTTCCTGCGGATGACAGTCCGGGATTCAGAATTTCGTTCTCACTACAATGCGGCCATTATCGCTGTCAGTCGTGACGGTGTTCGACTCACAGAAAAGATCGGCGATATTCGTCTGGAGCCAGGCGACACAATTCTGCTGGAAGCCAGTGACGGATTTGCCAAACAACAGCGCAACTCGCGACATTTCTTTCTGGTCAGCGAAGTTCAGGATTCCAGTCCGGTTCGTCACGAATATGCCTGGACCGCCCGCCTGTTGATGTTCAGTTTTGTACTGGCAGCGTCTGTTCTGACCCGGTGGCTGCCCGGCAGCACCGCTACCCTGCTGGCTGCCCTGCTGGCTGCCCTGCTGATGATTCTTTTTCGATGCACACGCGCCAGTGAAGCGCGACGATCGATTGACTGGAATGTGATCACAGTCATGGCAGCGGGCATCGGAATCGGAAACGCCATGGATGTCTGCGGCGCCGATGACTTTATCATACAGCAGCTCACTCTCGTGGTAGGTCAAAACCCATACATCATGCTCACGGCCGTGTTCGTCATCGCATCATTGCTGTCAAACATGATTACCGCCAAGGCGGCTGCCATTATAACACTCAATATTGCTCAGGCTGCCTCCGAGTCACTTGGCACCCAGTTTGCCCCCTTTGCGGTGACGGTGATCATGGGTTGTGCCGCATGTTTTGCCACTCCATTTGGCTATCAAACCAACATGATGGTCTACGGTCCGGGTGCTTATCGTTCCAGTGATTATCTGCGACTGGGCGTTCCGCTCACCATTCTGGTTGGTCTTGTCACTCTACTGATCGCGCCGGTGGTCTGGCCTTTCTGATCCTCTTTCAGGGTCTGTGTATGATTCGTCTGTGAGCCATTGAACATCCCTTTGTCCGCGTTATCGTTTATTCTGTGAAACAATTAGATTTGATTACGGCGAATAATCAGACGGGCACCGGGTCAGTATCCATTACCTTAATACCGGCAACATGCGAACCGGCTGCTATGTGTCGCGCCGGCACTTAGGTTCCCCACCATCCACTCTACGTTCGCTCGACGGACGGGCGTCATTCGTGATGACGCCGTGGATACAGCCAATTCATGCTGACACACCAAAGAATTCAGAGAGATTTCATGATTCCTGCCACAAAATTTGAATCCGGACTGACGTACGAGTCATTCCTCACCCAATTTGCGACAGACGAACAAAAGACGCGATGGCGCACAATTCACGAACAGGTCAGTCTCACAGAGGAGCAGCGAAACCTGCTGTCCGGTTTTGTCCGTGACATGCGGGTACTGGTTCTCGCCGGAGCCTGGTGCGGGGACTGTGTCAATCAATGTCCGATCTTCGACCATTTCGCAACAGCCACCGACAGAATTCACATTCGCTATTTCGACCGTGATGAACATGCTGATCTCGCTCAAATTCTTTCGACCTGCGGGGCCGCGCGTGTGCCTTCAGTATTGTTTTTAAGTGAAGATCACCAGATTTGCGGTCGTTACGGCGACCGAACACTGGCCAAATACCGGGAGATGGCGGCCACACAACTGGGAACCGCCTGCCCGTCAGGAATCGCCGCAGCAGAAACATCATTGTTGCGGCAGGTTACCCAGGAATGGCTGAATGAGTTTGAGCGGATTCAGCTGATGCTGCGATTGTCCGGACGTCTTCGAAAACTCCACAACGATTAAATCGACAGCTGCCGACCTGCATGACTGTCTTCTCATCGGCGTCCATTAATATTTGCAGGGCGACCCGGGTAGTTGTATGGCACTCATCCTGAGTGCATGAGCAAAGCGGGACCTTGGTGTCATCCGGTTCCGCCACCTATACCCGCCGCGCAGCCGAGTCACAGGACTATAAGCTGGCCGCGGCCGTGGACCGGAAATCAGCGTCCCTGTCCCGGATAGATCCGGTCTTCCGTAATAACTTTGTCCATCAGGACGTCATGCTCGGCAACCGGTATTTCGTCCAACATCTGACACTCAAACGCCAGTGCGATGATTTGTGTGTCTGTCCTCACATGTTTCAGCAGTTTGTCATAATATCCCCTGCCGGATCCGACTCGACCGCCGCGGACGTCAAATCCGATTCCGGGTACGATGATCACATCCGGTTCTTCCAAACTGACCTGTTTGTCCGGAAGGTTTCGAAGATTTTCACGAGGTTCCGGAATCTGGTACCTGCCGGTTTCCAGCTCATCCAGACCCGCCAGACGGAACAGCTCCAGCTCACCGCGGTCGTTGCACCAGGGCACAACGATCGTCTTTCCGCTGTGGAGCGCATCCGGAAGAAACTGACGCGTACGTACTTCACTGCGGACATCGATGTAAAACATGACGCTGGACGCGGTGGCATATTCGGGCAGCGACATGAATGCCCCCACAATACGGGCACTCAGTTCATCTTTGTGCTGCTGATCGTCCCGCCGGGAAAGGGCAGTGCGACGGATTTGCTTTTTGAGGTTTCGGACATCTCTGAAAGTCATCCCGCAATCCCTGATTCGCCGGAGTCCTATGATATCACATGCACTCCTGACCGGACCGACGCGCGTTGAGGAGAAAACAGCCACAGTCGATGACAGTACTTCCGATGACAGTTTCCCGGAAAACACGGTTCCCGACCGGCAGCCTGCCCTGTCAGTGGCCATGCCCCAACCCGGGATGGAGCATGGAGGTTCCGATCACTTTCTAACACCGTGAGGGAAACGATTCAACGAGCACACCCAAACACGGTTCGGATCTTGTGATTCCGGGCGAAACAGACAAATACGGCGGGGACTGTTCCCCGAAATTCAGCGGAACATTTATTCGAAGATGGACTCACAAAACCGGGAACATCCTTTCTGCGTCTGCATGGCGACTGTGATATTGCAGATGAGTGTCTCTGCTGAAACAATGGCGTCCGCAGTCCGTCTGATGTTTTGCCCCTCGCGCAGCACATGGTTTGATTTCCGAACGACACATGAAGTTTGTCACCCTGTTAATAATGTGTCTCCTCTGCAGCGTTTCTGTCTGTGCGGTAACGCGTGGCACAGATGACCGGACAATCGATTTGAAGGCAGTGCTGTTGCAGTTGAATTCTCCTGACTTCGCAACACGGGAGTCAGCTCAGGTTCAACTTAGAAAACTCGATGAACATCAGATCGCGTTGCTGGCAGATCATGCAAAGACACAGCCGGCCGCCGAAACCGCCGTGCGTTGTGTGCGTGCTCTGGAGTATCATTTTTTAAGCAATAATACGACGGCCGCCAGGACCGCATGGGAGGGCCTTGAGTTATTGCCCGGTTCGGAGCGGCATCTGGTTCGTGAAGAAGCGCTCTGGGTGCTGTCAAACCACTGGGAGATCCGCGGAAAGCTGACAATAAAAGAACTGCGACGGCTCGGCGTTTCCGTTTTGCTTCCGGAGGTTGCTGCCGCAGCACAGGCTGTCCACGCTCGCCGTCGCATCAATCAGGGAAAACGACCGCAGAATGCGTTACCGAGAATATTGTTCAACAATCAGAACTCGATACCGAAAAGCATTCAGGTGTTTTTTACCGACAGATGGCAGGGCGATGCATCAACGGTGAGATTACTCCGACGTCTTCCGGGGATTGAAGCACAGAAAAATCCAGGTTTTGGTGCAGTTGCCGGTGCCGGTCGACGACGGCCGGGTGGCCGCAACCAGGGGGCTCAGCCACCGGTGGTGGTCTTTCTGATTGATGGAAACAGCCTCGATCGCGACTCAGAAACATGGATCAAAGGAATCTTCGGCCAGCGTGTGCAGGAACGCGGTGAGGTCATGCTGGGAATCACCGGAAGTGGTGTTGCTGCCGGTACGGGCTGTCATATTCGATCGGTCGTACCGTTTGGATCGGCTGACGCAGCAGGACTGATGAGTGGGGATGTGATCACCGCTGTGGCTGACCGCGAAATCGCAGGATTCGACGATCTTGTTAGTGAATTGCGCAATTTCGCAGCCGGCAACTCAGTCGAAGTCCTTGTCAACCGCGTAACCATCGGTAACGCGGGCAGAACAAATGTCTCACTCTCGATTCCCGTTCGACTGCGAAGTTGGCAGGACTATGTCCACGCGGTGGAAACCACGGCCAGCGAACCGAAATCGCCCGTCGAACCACCGGATGCTGCCAATACGGTGCCATGATACTGTCCTCAGAAGGAAAACAGACGCCCGGATGCGCATTCCGTGTGCCTGCTGTGAGACAGAAATACCCCCTTTCACCTGCGTTCATCACCGAATCTGCAGGTTTAGCAAGAACATCTCCGTCCCGCCGCGCGTGGAAGTTTCAGTGAACCTGAGTTGCGCTGCCATCCGGACGACTCTAACCGAACAAGACAACACTCACGACACGATATCACAGACCGTTGAGCACAGGATTCAGCAAGGAAGCTGATTGTCCGATACTGGAACCGGACCTATGATGGCATGGGCCCGTTCTGTACGAAGGAGTCTGTTCTGTAAACAGTTAAATCGCGTTGCCTGGTTGTTATCGACTGAGCACCGGACGCAACCCGTAGACTCCGGTAAGCGTCACTTCAATTCGGTTTTCGCTCAGACATTGAGTGAAATCGGTGTCTGAACTCTGCGATGGAAGCTACTGCGGTGAGCGCAACACACGCTGATCCCAATTCCGGAGCCCGCGACACCGGCAGCGATGCCGGGTGGCTCAACGATGTACCGGCATGGGGGCTTAGTCTGCTGGTTCATGGCCTGCTGGCCCTGGGCCTGGGCAGCGTGAGTATGGTCATTGTGGCCGAATCCCGTCTGGACTTGACGTCGACCGTTCCTGCTGAAGAACCATTGATCCCTGAGTATGTGATTGACACGGAAATTACCCAGGTCATCGGTACCAACAGCCCCATGAAGATACCCGGAGCTTCGCTGGCGATTGCTCAGACTTCCGGTCTGGAATCCCATCCCGATCAGATGCGGTACATTGAAGAGGAAATTAGCCCCGCTCTGCCAATGGTGGCGACTCTTCCCGTTCCCAGCGAAGCTGAACTGCTGGAGCCCGTTGATCTGATGGGAACGACGGAACATCCTGGTGGAACCGAGGGTGCGATCGATCGTATTACCTGGGAAATTGCAGCTTCATTACGTGAGCGCAAAACCATCGCAGTCTGGCTGTTTGACGAATCATTGTCGCTCAGTAAACGTCGATCCGTCATCGCCGACCGATTTGAAGCAATTTACGAACAGCTTGGTCAGCTGAATGTCAACGTCGACGAAAATTTGACATCCGGAATCGTCGGTTTTGGCGCAGACGTTCACATGCTTCAGGGAACTCCGATTCGTGCCGGCAACGAGCTGATCGAAACGATCCGCAGTATCAAAAGTGACCAAACCGGTCAGGAATTCGTGTTCACTGCAGTGGACCGGGCGCTGCGAACGTTTTTGAAACACAAAAAGGAACAACGTGCCAATCTGATGTTCATCCTGGTCACTGACGAACGCGGAGACGATTTCGGCGAACTGGAACAAATCATCCGCAAATGTGCCAGAAGCGGTACCCGTGTTTACTGCATCGGAAACTCGGCCGTTTTCGGTCGTGAAAAGGGATTCGTTCGCTACACGTGGGAATCCAACGGCGACCGGTTTGTCGAAGACCTCCCGGTCGACCAGGGCCCCGAAACGGCAATGGTCGAATCACTGCAGGTGCCGTTCTGGACAGGCAGCCCACGGAATCTTGCCCGCATGTCTTCCGGATTCGGCCCCTACGCCCTGACCCGTCTGTGTGCGGAAACCGGCGGCATATATTTTATCGCCGATCAGACCACCGGACCTCGCTTTGACCCGTCAGTCATGCGGCAATACGCCCCGGACTATCGGCCGCAGCGTGAATATGAAAAACAATTGTCATCTAACAGGGCAAAAGCGGCGCTGATTGAAGCTGCCGGCAGCAGCATCCCTGAAGATTCTGTTTCCCAGCCGCAGCGACGCTTTCTGGCCACAACTGACGCCGTGCTCAAACAGCAGATCACCGAAGCACAGAAACCGCTGGCAAGGCTCGACTATTATCTTAAACAGCTGCATCAAATTCTGGAGCGCGGTGAAAGCGACCGTCACAGGCTCGATACAGATCGCTGGAGAGCCAGTTACGACCTCGCAATGGGACGAGTACTGGCGATGCGTGTTCGGGCATTTGGCTACAATTCAATGCTTGCCCAGATGAAATCCAACCCCCGATCCTTCCGACAACAAGGTTCCAATCAGTGGATTCTGACTCCGTCCGAATCCAGTGATGCCGGCGCCCGAGTCAAAAACCTGCACAATTCTGCCGCCGAATATCTTAGTCGGGTCATAGATGAACACCCGTCGACCCCCTGGGCCTGGCTGGCCAGAGCCGAACTTGAACAACCGCTTGGCTGGAACTGGAATGAAGCAACGGTGCAGGTGACCCCAACTCGACCAGGCAACAACAACAATCGACCTCAATTTGCTCCTGAGGACAGTCAGCGCCGCCGCCAGCAGCGGGAACGTGATCAGCGACGAGAGGACACACGGCCAAAACTTTAACACGGTGTCAACTGACAACTCAACACGCCCCGGCGACACAGTGCTTCTGATGACGCATCACAGATCACAGCGGAAGTGCTCGAGACCGTTCCGTATTCCGCTGTGACCCAACGATCCACGGAACGCAGTTCGTTCGGCAACATTCCGCAGATTCCTGCTGCTGTCGGCACACGCCCGCCCCCGGTGCGGCACTTCCTGCCGATCCCCGAACCCCCGTCATCCCCTTTAGTTTCCGTTGCCTGCGTCACAGGCGATAGAAACACGGCGACTCCGCACAGCACCACAGATTCTACTGTTGCGGATGCAGGACCTTTGACGATTATTTCTGCAGCGCTGCATTACGCACAACAGCGGCACCGGAACAGCGGCACCGGAAGCGTGACAGTTTTCGGGACTATTGGCGATTGACGGATCGATCGTGGCAGATAAATCTGAAAACACAACCGGCTTGACGTCCCGATTCATCGGGCGAATCGTTGGATTAGTGGCCCGATGGCCGCGATTCATGATTTGGCCGGTATTGATCCTCGGCTGTGCTGCCGCCGGTTTGACGGTTTCCGAACTGAAACTACGAACCGGTCGGGACGCACTGATTGATCCGGCGGACGAATTTTCACAGTCGTGGTCACAGTTCACGGCAGACTTTTCCAGTCACGGCGATCTGATCGTCGTGGTTGAAACCAAAAAACCCGACAAATTAAAGATCAGGGCGGCACTCGACCAAATTGCAAATCGACTCCGAAACGAACCGGATTACTTTCGAGATATACTGTACCGCATTGATCAACGTGAAATCCGCAGCAAGGGCCTGCAGTTTCTGACTAATCGCGAACTGCAGGAGGCTGCACGCCGCGTGGACAAATTTGCTGATGCCGGGGACCGTGATCAGTGGGATAATCTGCATCTTGCCTCTTTCAGTCGCCGACTTCGCGGCGGTCTGCGACGGGCTCATGAACACGGCAAACCGGAAGCCGCACTCCTGCGAAACGCTGATCGTTTTGTCTCCAGTCTGGATGATTTCCTTTCCGGAACCATGCAGGATGTTCGCTACACGTCATCCACATTCCCTTCACCATGGCAGGACTTCATAACGGTTGGTATTGATCACGGTGCGGAGGATCAGGGTCTCGCCTACCTGATGACTGACGAACAAAACATGGGCTGGCTGCATGCTGTGGTGGTTCCACAGGAAAAGGATCTGGATCCGGGTGCCGCCAGTGTTCTCCGTCTGCGGGAAATCTGTGCAGAGGTCGAAACCTCCTATCGGGACACCGGGGCTCCACTCAAAGTATCTGTAACCGGTATCCCCGCTCTGGAACACGACGAGTTGTCGCGAGCGGGTCATGACATGATCCTCGCGGCGTTACTTGCAATTATCGCCGTCGGGGGCCTGCTGTCGTTCGGATTTCGAAATGTACGCCATCCGATGCTGGTATTACTGACGCTTGTCGTGGCACTCAGTTGTACGTTTGGCGTGGCCACCCTTACGGTTGGTCACCTCAACATCCTGAGTGTGTGTTTTGCGTCGATCTTGATTGGACTGGGTGTCGACTTCGGTGTGCACTTTCTGTCGCGTTATCTTCATATTCGTCAAACCACTCATGATGTGGAAGAAGCCCTCAAGCAGACGGGACGGGTTTCCGGCGGTGGTATCATCACATCAGCGATGACCACCGCACTTGCCTTCGGAAGTGCGTCGCTGACCGGATATCCAGGACTCGCAGAACTCGGAATCATCACCGGAAGCGGCATTCTGATTTGTGTCGCGTGCACATTCCTGTTCCTGCCCGCATTGATAGCGATCTCTGACGCCGGAACCAACCCTGTGACTCTACCCGGTCCAATCATCGGTAAACTGTACCGACGTATTGTCGCCGGTATTCCACTGATCGTTGCGGGTGTCTCCCTGCTGGCTGTCACAGGACTGGGTTCCAAAGCTATTCGATGGCATCACGGTGAACCGAAGCTGCAGGTGAACTACGACTCTAACCTGATGCATCTTCAGGATCCTGACCTGCCCAGTGTTCAGGCTCAGCGAAGACTCTGGCAAACCGCAGACGAATCATTGCTGTATGCAATCGCCGTCGCTGATTCCCGGCAGGACGCAGTCAGGCTGAGCTCACGGATGGAGGAACTTCCTTCGGTTCATCACGTCAGTGAAGTCGCCAGCTGGCTTCGGCCGGCCCCGGATCAGACGAGACAGCAGCGGATTTTGAATCTGCGCAATCGCGTGGCCGGTCTGGCACGTCGCATCCCCTCATTTTCACCCGCCCGACCCCGCACAATCGGCACGGAACTTGACGCTCTGTACCACACACTGCGAGTCTCCCGAGATCCGGCCGCGGTCGCACCTGCCGAAAAACTCGACCGTTTTCTAAACCGATTCGTAACACTGAATACAAAAACACAAACCGCCGTTCTGAGTGCCTATCAGGATCTGCTGGCAGGTTCGCTGATGCACCAGTTCCAAAGGATCGGTCGCGCTACCAGTCTGGATCCCGTGCGGCCCGATGACATTCCTGCCGAATGGAGAAATCGGCTGTACCGCAGAATCGACGGAAAGCAGCGATGGCTGGTCAAAATCTACCCGGCAAGGAACATCTGGAACCAGGCTGACCTGACAACATTCGTCCAGGACATTCGTACGGTCGATCCTGAAGTAACCGGGGCACCAGTGCAGAACTACGAATCGTTTTTACAGCTGCAATCCTCGTGGAAGGCGATTGCTGTTTATTCTCTGGCAATTATCAGCCTGTTCCTGCTGTTTGATTTTCTGCGTCCAGGTCAGAAAGTGCTGACACTGCTGATTCCAATGGCAATCAGCGGGTTCATCGGTTACACGATGCAGCATCGAACCGGCGAACTGAATCTCAACCTGTTAGTGACGATCTACCTGTCGATGGTCGTGTTTATCGCACTGGTTGTCGACGTCCGGAACCTACGAGACACAATCCTCGCACTGCTGCCTCCCCTGTTTGGCGCGGTCGTAATGGCAGGGGCAATGACGATCCTGCAAGTGGACTTCAACCCGCTGAATTTGATCGTGCTGCCGCTGGTGCTGGGAATCGGTGTCGATGACGGCATCCATATTGTACATGACTACCGACATCAGGTGGCCGGTGGATCAAGGAACTATTCTCCGTCCGGAGAAACGCTCACCGGAGTGATCCTCACGTCACTGACTTCAATCATCGGTTTTGGCAGTCTCGTGTTTGTCGGCCATCAGGGACTTGTAAGTGTGGGAATTGTGATGGCAATTGGAGTCGCCGGTTGTCTGTTGGTCGCCCTGGTTCCACTTCCCGCAATCCTTACGCTGCTGGCACGACACCAGCCGACGGTCGTTACGATCCCGGCAGCACATAAGCCCACAGTCCCCCAACCCGAGCCAAAGATTCACGCAACCGCTGAGGAACAGGGAGGCACCGCTGTTTCGGGCGATGAAAACCGTCCTATGACTCGACGTGAAAAACGACGTCTGGCGCGAGCCGCATAACGGGTCACCGGATTGACGCAATTCAGCTCATACCGGACAGGTGCACAGATGACTGTACGTTTCGGACGCTGGACAGACGCCACGCTCTGACTCCTCACTCGACAACAGTCCGGCCCGCTTCCGTCACCCGCTGTTCCTAAAACCCTCCCGCGTGGAGAACGCCCAAATCCTCTCCGAAGCCATGCGGGCCGGACTGAACCCAGCGGCGCCAGAGCGTGACGGCTGAATCAGGATTTGCTGTCGAACATAAATGATGTTTCGGTGGAATGGCACAAATCACCAGTGACGATTATCATCGTCTCTGACTCTGCGAACTGTCCTGCTCACTGACCACACGAAATCATGCCAATCACCATACAAAGCATCGAAACACTCATTTGCCATGCACGGATGCGGAACTGGATATTTGTGAAGGTTGTGACAAGCGAACCGGGATTGATCGGCTGGGGAGAAGCCACGCTCGAATGGAACACCCGGGCAGTGGCAGGAGCTATTGAAGATATTTCACAGCTCATACTGGGAGAAGACCCCCGGCGAGTAGAACACCTCTGGCAAATGATGTGGCGGCAGCATTTTTGGCATGGCTCGGGCATCGTTCGTTCGACGGCAATCTCCGGAATCGACCTTGCCCTGTGGGATATCGTGGGAAAAATTCACGACGTGCCCTGTCACCAGTTGTGGGGCGGTCCGGTGCGCGATGAGATTCGTCTGTATTGTCACCTGGGCGGCGGAAACCTGGAGAAGTTCTACGAAACTTCGGTTGACAATGCGAAACAGTTTTCTGATCTGGCTCAGGAAGCCGTTTCCGACGGGTTCAGCGCATTTAAGTCAATGGCGGTTCCTCCCACGATGCCGGTGGAAGGTCTGAAACCGATTCGGACAGCCACCGCCTGTGTGGCAGAAATGCGGGACGCCGTCGGTGACGAAATCGATATCATGGTGGACTGCCATGCGCGTCCCTCACCGGCCATGGGAATGCAGTTCGCCACGGCCCTGGAACCGTACGGACTGTACTTCTTCGAAGAACCCTGCTGGCCCGAAAATCCGGCCGCTCTTGCAGCAATCAATGCAGCCGTGTCTACACCGGTTGCAACAGGTGAACGGCTGACCGATCTTGCTGCATTTCGTGATTTGTTTACTCTCCGCGGGTGCGAGATCTGTCAACTGGACCTGACGCACTGCGGTGGTTTCAGTGAAGCACGCCGCATTGCGGCTCTGGCGGATGCATACCGAATCGCTTTAGCACCGCATAATCCACAGGGACCGGTCAGTACAGCGGCATCACTGGAATTCGGTTTTTCACAACCCGGCTACATCATTTGTGAGTCTGTCCACAACGATGTTCCGTGGCGACAGGATGTGGTGCAGGAAGGTTTTTTGGTCGAAGAATCAACCCGAACGGTCAAAGCAACGTCCAAACCGGGACTGGGGATCTCCATTAATGAAGCGGAGGTTCTCAAACATCCGTTTGAACAGGAAATTCCTCAACGTGTGTTTTATCGCGATGGTGCTGTGGGAGACTGGTAATCCATGAGCTCGAACGGACCACGTCATTTCCGGCACGCATCTTTCCGAGGACAGATTGGAATTGCCCGAACGGACATCACGCCCGCCATCGGGACTTATTCGCGTAACTGGGGCGCTGCTGAACACGACGTCGCTGATGCGGTTCACCGATCACTGACTCTTTCTGTTCTCACTCTGGCCTCAGAGACTGAAGAATCACCACTGATATTCATTGATGCAGATCTGGGATGGTGGAAAACGCCTCAGGTGTTTACCGAATTTCACAAGCGGCTGCTTCGAGAGCTGGAGGTGGAATCTTCTGACCTGATCTTTGCGCTCAGCCATACTCATGCGGGTCCGCCGCTGGAGCAGCCGGATGATCTTCTTTCGGGAAGTGGGCTGCTTAAGGAATGGATGGAAACACTGCACCACCGCACCGTCCAGGCAGTACGTCAGGCAAAGTCAGCTCAGACGGACAGCATTCTCGAATGGAACACAGGTCGATGCCAACTGGCTACGGTAAGAGACCTGCCCGATCCGGACAGCAGCCGTAATCGCCTGCTGTGCGGCTTCAACCCGGACGGTGAAGCCGATGACACACTGCTGTTAGGCAGGATTACTGATTCCAGTGGAAACATTCGTGCGACTCTGGTGAACTATGCCTGCCATCCCACAACACTGGCGTGGGAAAACACCGCACTGTCTCCCGACTATCCGGGTGCCATGCGGGAAACGATGCAGAACCACACAGGTGCACCGGCGTTCTTCATGCTCGGGATCTGTGGAGATCTCGCACCTCGTTACCAGTACGTGGGTGACCCCAGCGTCGCCGATCGGCATGGTCGGCAGCTGGCACTGGCCGCGTTATCTGCTCTGGAGGATATGGAACCACCTGAGACTCAACTGGTTTTTCAGAAAGCAGTGGAATCCGGGGCACCGCTGGCGGCATGGCGTCATCTGCCGTCGGAATCATCTCCGGCACTGAAAGCGTTTCAGACCAGTGTGCGGCTTCCGCTGAAAGACTGGGCCACCGCGGAGGAACTGGAGCAGCAGCGTCTCGCCTGCGACGAACGCGCAGAGGAAGAACGTCTCCGCCGGAAACGAGATATACGTCGGTCGATCGGTAACGGTCCTGACTGGGAACTGGCGGTGCATGCCTGGCGGATCGGTGACACCGTTCTGGTTGGGTGCTGTTGTGAACCGTACTCTGTTCTGCAGCAGGAATTACGCCGACAGTTTCCTGACCGCGTCATCATATGTATGAATCTGATCAACGGTTCAATCGGATATTTACCACCCGCTGACCTGTACGACACCGACGTTTATCCTGTCTGGCAGACTCCATTTGACCGGGGCAGCCTGGAACTCACACTTGACTGTATGACTAAAGCGATCCGTCATGTCCTCAACGAGTAACGAACAACTGAACGGCATTCTTACCGTTCTGCAGACACCGTTCACCGAACAACTCAGTCTGGACCGTGACACTCTGCGTGCAGGGATTGACTGGGCCTTTAAGATCGGAGCCCACGGTGTCGTGGTGGCCATGGTCAGTGAGGTCCTGCGACTTGGCTATCATCAAAGAAGGGAACTGGCCGCTGAAGTCTGCGAAGCTGTCGCCGGAAGAGGTTTCACTGTCATCAGCGCCGGTGCAGAAAGCACCGGCGAGGCGATCGAGTACGCCCGCCACGCTGAAGAACTGGGAGCCTCTGCAGTCATGGCCATTCCGCCGGTGGCAACCCGACTGGACAGTGCACAGACTCTGTCCTACTTCGAAGCCATCGCTCAAAGCGTGTCGATTCCCCTGGTGGTACAGGATGCATCCAGTTACGTGGGGGGAAGTATTGATTTAAAGGTTTACCGAAGTCTGCTGGATCAGTTTGGGTTTGAGCGGATTTTGTTTAAACCGGAAGCGAGTCCGCTGGGACCCAACCTTTCAAAACTGCGGGATGCAACCGACGGAGCGGCAAGGATTTTTGAAGGATCCGGAGGCATCAGTCTGGTGGACTGTCATCGCCGCGGAATTGTGGGAACGATGCCCGGCATGGAATTACTCGATGGTATTGTCGAACTGTGGAAGGCACTGGAGGCGGGAGATGAAAACCGAATCTACGAATTGTCCCTGCCGATCTGCGCCATCGTGACTCTGCAGATCCAGGCCGGGCTCGACGGTTTCCTGGCGGTCGAAAAATATCTGTTGCATAAACGCGGACTGTATCCCAATACAATTCGCATTCAGCCGAACGCCTGGGACCTCGACGATGAAACGCGCCGGGAGATTGACCGGCTGTTTGCAAGATTTCAGTCAGTTGTCTGAACCGACGTTTTCCACTGTCGACACCACAACATCCGGTCAAACCGAAGATACCCGAGACTGACGAGATTTCAACGGAGCCACGTCCCGTGTCACGTAGCCAACCCTGGCGACATTTCCGGGTCCTTTCAGAACCGCGGCGGGAGACCACATCGCTAACAACCGGTTGACGGAATCTGTCGGAGTCGCCACGCTAGTCAGCCGGGCCGTCACCGGTTTTTGAAACAGATCGAAGATGCGACCCAGGGAATCCGTCCAGTGGCAGCTGACCCAAATGGTATGAAACAGGAGTGAACGAGGCGTATGGCGATGACCGTCATAGAATCTGTTCACCAATGCATGTAAAAAGTGCGTCAATGATCAGTCACAAAAGCGAAACCACACGATGCTTTCTCCTTCTGCTGTTCCTGACCGGATTCGGAACGGCCCAGGCATCGAATCAGCCGGCGGACACCGTGGAGTTTTTCGAAAATCATGTGCGTCCGATTCTGGCTAACCACTGTTACGACTGTCACGGCGAAGACGAAGCATCAGGAAACCTGCGGCTGGACCTGAAATCCGGATGGGAACGAGGAGGAGATGCAGGTCCGGCCATTGTCCCCGGTGATCCTTCGTCCAGTCTGTTGTTTCGGGCCGTGTCCTGGCAGGACCCGGATCTAAAAATGCCCCCGGATGAGGCAGGCGGTAAGTTGTCCGACAAGGACATTTCACTGTTGAAGGAATGGATTCGGACCGGGGCTGTGGATCCTCGAAGCGGCGAAGAGATCCTCACCGATATCGACACGAAGTCAAAACTCCACTGGGCGTTTCAGCCTCTGAATCCTCCTCAGATCCCGGACGATGTTCATCCGGTCGACTTTCTGGTCCTGCAAAAACTCAGCGATGCCGGATTCGCATCCACGGAACGTGCAGATGCGCACACGCTGCTGCGCCGTGCAACATTCGATCTGCTGGGACTGCCGCCAACTCCTGAACAGAAGACGGCATATCGTGAGGGTTTCTCTGAACTGATTCGCCATCTGCTGGCGTCGCCTCGCTACGGGGAACGCTGGGGACGTCACTGGCTGGATGTTGCTCGTTATTCGGACGCCAAGGACGGTGTTCTGATGTACGGCGATGAACGTATTCGACCGTTTGCCTACACGTATCGCGATTACGTTATCCGTTCATTTAATGAGGACAAACCCTTTGACCGGTTCATCCAGGAACAACTTGCCGGCGATCAGCTGTCGCTTCCGAAACATTCACCGGAGCTGGCTGCTATGGGCTTGCTGACACTGGGCCCCATGTTTGACAAAAATCGTCACGACGTGATTGACGACCAGATCGATGTCATCACGCGAGGATTTCTGGGCCTGACAGTCAGTTGTGCGCGATGTCACGATCACAAATTCGATCCGGTTCCTACGGCGGACTACTATTCCCTTTACGGCATTTTTGCCAGTAGTATCGAACCATACCATCGTCCGCGAATCGCAGAGGTCTCTGAAGACGGCCGCGGATTTGAACAGGAGTACTCAGCAAAGCTCGAAGAAGTCCGGGCGAGTCAGAAATCCTACATCGAATCAACGGTGAATACGGCACGAGTCCGCACTCCCGAGTATCTGGTTCGAGTCGCCACCACTGAACCTGATATTGATGAAACCTCAATTTTCTTTCTTTCTCTGGTTCCCGAACAACTGCGCCCCGGAATCACCTGGCGATGGCGACAATTGATCTCAAAACGTGCGTTTCCTGATGATCCTGTGTTTGGACCGTGGCATGATCTGATGCAAAGCCCCGTACTGCGGACCACGGAATGGCGCGAACGTGGAGTGGATTCCCGCATCATCAACGCTCTGACTGCCGCCTCCCCTGAAACTCCAGAACAGATTGCCCGAACCTACGGGCAGGTTCTCCGCAGTGTCTGGAACGCAGAAAGACAACTGATCGAACAGATCAGTGAGATTGATGATCGCCTCACAGAACGGAACACCCATGCGGTCAGCATCGCGGATCTCACCGGCGGCGGCAATGGATTTGGCAGCGGCAGGCGAGGTCGCGGTATCCACCCGGCCACCGGAAACATCACAGGCGATCAGGAGGGATCGGTGAACATCGAACACCCCGGCCGGCTGGTCGAAGTTCAGACCAGCGAATTCATCGACGGGGTGTTCGTACCAAACTCCGGGCAAACAACAATCAGTTCCACTGGTCTTGTGATCACCACAAACACGGAATCCAGTAATCAAACCTGGGACTATTTCCGGTATGGCCCGGTCAGCGGAGCCACCGTGAACTCAATAGACGGAATTGACTATTCCGCAGCTCCAAATCGGATGCTGGGAATAGGCGCCGACAAGGGGATCACCTTCGACATTCAGGCAATGCGGGACGCATGCATTTTCAAAGCGTCCCGATTCAAAACGGTGTTTGGTCATACTGGCGAGGCCGACGAAAGCCGGCTTCACCTGAGTCTCTATCTCGACGCTCAAAAAATTCTGGAACACAACAACGTTGGCGTTCAGAAGAACGGCATTGACATCGACGTCCGTATTCCTGAACACGCACGTTTTCTTACACTAGTGGTCACCGCATCGGCACAGAATCCGTCACGCAGCCAGGCTGTTTTCGGAAATCCGCAGATTGTCCCTCAGTTTTCCAGGGAATCCGATCAACGTCGAAGTGCTGAGACTGCAGAACTCAAACGCCACAGACTGGAACTTCAGACAAAGCGTCATGAATTGGCACTTAAGGATGATCCGCTGGGATCGTTACTGGTATCACGGCAAAGTCCGATATGGTTTCCAAGGGAGGATTTGCGCCTGTATCTGTCCAGGTTTGACAAGATTGACTTCGAAGACCTGTTGAGTGAACTCGATGCAATTGCTGTGAAGCACCCGAACGCGCCTTCACGCGCCATGGTGCTGGCTGACAGTGAAGTTTTGTACGAACCGGTGATCTTCCAGCGAGGTGACCCTGGTCAACGAGGAACACCTGTGGGACGCCATTTCCTGAAGGTCCTGTCGGCAGAACCCCGAATCAGCTTTCCTGACGGAAGCGGTCGACGAAATCTGGCCGATGCTATCGCTGCTGCTGACAATCCCTTAACGGCACGCGTATGGGTCAATCGAGTCTGGATGCACCATTTTGGGGAGCCGCTGGTGGAAAACCCCGGAGATTTCGGCCTCAGAACCAAGCGACCGGTTCATTTTGAACTGCTGGACTACCTGGCTGATTCATTCATCAGGAATGGCTGGAGGACAAAACCGCTCCATCAACTGATCATGTCCTCTCAGGCATACCAGCGAGCCTCACAAATTCCTGAAACCGATCGAATGGCCCGCCAGCTTGAATCTGACTCCAGGAATGAACTGTTGTGGCACGCGAACCGCAGACGGCTTGATTTTGAACAAATGCGGGACAGCATGCTGGCCGTATCAGGCCAAATGGACACCAAAATGTATGGACGTCCACTGCTGATTACGGAATCTTCAAATACTCGCCGAACGATTTACGCATTTGTTGAGCGGCAGAACATCCCGGCGATGGTACAGACATTTGATTTCGCAAATGCTGACACTTCCACATCCCGTCGAGTGAACACAACCGTTCCACAGCAGGCCCTGTTCGCAATGAATTCGGAGTTCACTGCCAGAGCGGCTGACGCGCTTGGGAAATTAGCCGACAATTTTTCCGGGCAGGAAAAGATAATTTACCTGTACACTGAAGCGCTGGGACGCTCGCCGTCGCACGCAGAACTTCAGATGGCAGCGAATTTTTTGACCGCAGGTTCAACAGAACAACTTGCTCAGGTCCTGTTGATGAGCAACGAGTTCATGTTCGTGGATTGATTGTGGTCATTTTTCCTGTCGAGCCGAAAGAATGGCTTGAATCCGGTGGTCCAATCGCAGTCCACATCGCTCGAAATCGCTCGAACCTGCTTTGTCGCCAGGAAATGAAGTTCTCGTGGTCGGGAACCTCTGAGCCGATCTGAAGGTGACTTCCGACCATACAGTATCGGGCTTCCAATACGGAGGGGCCTGATTAAGATACGCGCGAACATGTGAGTTTGGGTGGGGGTGGTTCCGTGATGATCGCCCGGTTTCCGCTCGCATTTTACCGTACTCAATCATGTCTGATCCCTCGTGGCAGGGATCGCAGGAACCGTATCCGACTGCCGAATCGCACCAGGTGGGCCCACTACCCGTCAATTTGCCACGAACAATCTGTAGCCAACCAATGCATCGCATCACAAAAGGTCTGGATTTGCCGATCACCGGGCATCCTCCACAGAGGATCACTGCGGGGCCCCCGGTCACAAAAGTGGCACTGCTGGGCGCCGATTATATCGGCATGAAGCCAACGATGCTGGTACAACCGGGAGACACCGTCAAACTCGGGCAGCCACTGTTTGCAGACAAAAAAACAGAGGGTGTCGTCTTTACCAGTCCGGCTGCGGGACAGGTCTCTGAAATCAATCGGGGACAACGCCGGGTTTTCCAGTCAGTCGTCATCGATGTGAAAGGTGACGACTCCATCGAGTTTCCGGCACTGGCGAACAAAGATCTCCGGTCTGTTGACCGAAGTGAACTGGTCGACCTCCTGGTCAGCAGCGGACTGTGGACGTCATTCCGTACAAGACCTTACAGTCGAATACCATTGCCGGCGAGTCAACCGCGTTCAATCTTTGTACAGGCCATCGACACCAATCCGCTGGCTGCAGAGCCACGCATGGTCATTCAGGAACGGGAACACGATTTTCACTTCGGTCTGCTGGCACTGTCGCGTTTGACGGACGGTCCGGTTTTCCTCTGCCGTCCTCCGGCTCAGGTACTTCCGGGCGAGGACGGCGACAGCATTCAGCCGGAAGAGTTTGACGGACGGCACCCCGCCGGACTGCCGGGGACACATATTCATCTCCTGGACCCGGTTGGCCCCTCCAAGACTGTATGGACAATCAATTATCAGGATGTGATTGCCATTGGTCATCTGGTAACAACCGGACGATTGTCTGTCGATCGAGTCATCTCAGTTGCAGGTCCGTCCGTTGAGACTCCTCAGGTGATTCGTTCGAGAATGGGTGCCTCTCTGGATGAACTTTTCGCAGGACGACTTACGGAGGGAAATCATCGGTGTATCTCCGGCAGCGTACTCAGCGGCAGAACCTCTTCGGGAGTCTTTGCCTATCTGGGTCGTTATCATCTGCAGGCGACTGCTGTTGCTGAGGGGAACCAGCGAGAATTTCTGGGCTGGTTGACCCCCGGGGCAAATCGATTTTCAGTCCGACGAATTTTCTCGTCGGCACTGGACCGAACGAAGCGATTTGCGTTCTCGACGTCTCAGGAAGGCAACGAACGGGCCATGGTCCCGATAGGCATGTACGAACAGGTAATGCCGCTCGATATTCTGCCAACGTTTTTGCTGAAATCATTGATTGTTGGTAACACGGAAGAAGCCCAGGCACTCGGGTGCCTGGAACTGGATGAAGAAGACCTGGCCCTGTGCACCTTTGTATGTCCAGGCAAGTATGAATATGGCCCGATGCTTCGTGAAAGTCTGACGACAATCGAGCGCGAAGGCTGAACATTACACACATCACACGATGTCCGATCAACAAGGCCTCACTGCTCGGGTGAGAATTTTCAACCGCGATGAAATTTCTGCGTAACAAACTGGATCAGATGGAGCCATTTTTCCACAAGGGTGGAAAACTGGAAAAGCTCTATCCGGTTTACGAAGCACTCGACACCTTCCTGTATACCCCGGGAATCGTGACCAACGGTGCTGCTCACGTCCGTGATGGCATGGATGTGAAGCGGATGATGATTTTTGTGGTCATTGCCTTGACCCCGTGTATCTATATGGCGTGCTGGAACACCGGCTACCAGACCAATCTGGCCGCTCGTTCCGTCATTGAAAACGGAATGTCCCCGGATGATCTGGTTGCCGAACTTGGCTGGCGAGCCGCAATGCTTCGGAATATGGGCTGGTCCCCCGGATCCGGCGGGAACTGGCTGTGGCATGTGATTCATGGCGCCCTGTATTTTTTCCCGGTCTTTTTGGTAACAAATATCGTTGGTGGCACATGGGAACTCATCTTTAGCTGTACACGAGGCCATGAAATCAATGAAGGCTTTATGGTAACGGGAATGCTGTTTCCACTGACACTCCCTGCGACAATACCTCTGTGGCAGGTAGCACTGGGAATCAGTTTCGGAGTCGTAATTGGTAAAGAAGTTTTCGGTGGCACCGGTCGCAACATTCTGAATCCCGCACTGACCGGCCGGGCATTTCTTTACTTTGCCTATCCAGGACAGATCATCGGAGACAAGGTTTGGGTGGCAGCTGTCGATAGTTTCAGCGGTCCGACGCTGTTGACAACGATGGGTTCCGTTCGTGACGTCTCCGCTGACTCATACAAAGACGTTGTCAGTACGCTGAACCTGAGCTGGTTTGACGCGTTTATGGGCTGGATCCCGGGATCAATGGGTGAGACTTCGACATTGGCGTGTCTTCTGGGAGCCGGTTTCCTGGTGATCACGGGAGTCGGCTCCTGGAGAATCATGGCAGGAGTGCTGGCAGGAGCCACTGGACTGTCTATGGCATTGAACGGAGTCGCCAGCACCACCAATGCCGTGTTTCAGGTTCCGCCGCATATGCATCTGATGACGGGAGGTCTGGCCTTTGGTCTGGTCTTCATGGCAACCGATCCTGTGTCCGCCGCCGTGACGGACAAGGGACGCTGGATTTACGGAATCCTGATCGGAGTGATGACAATCATCATACGAGTCGTCAATCCCGCGTTTCCGGAGGGCATTATGCTGGCAATCCTGTTCGGCAATGTGTTTGCTCCGACGATTGACTATTTCGTCAAGGACCAAAATGTCAAGCGGAGGGCCGCCCGCGATGCAACGTGAATCTACATTGTATACATTCAAAGTCGCTGTGGTCCTGTGTTTGGTTTGTTCTGTAGTTGTGTCTTCACTCGCTGTGGGACTCAGAGGCGTTCAGAAGGAACAAAAGGAAGCATTTCGACAACAAAACATTCTGACGGCTGCCGGGTTATGGAACAAATCCGAAAACACAAAACAGGAAGCAGAGGCGTTCTACAGCCAGTACATCACGCCGGTGTTCATTGATCTGGAACGAAGTCGGTCCACGAATCGAGTCCAGGAAGGATCCGGTGAACTTGATCCAAAAGCCGCCGCCCGTGACTCCCGATGGCATACTCTGATATCGGAACTCGACAGGAATGTGGAGGTCCGCGACGATGCCGGTATCCGCAAACGTGAAAAATACACTACCGTCTATGAAGTCAAAGAAGACGGTCGACTGAAGACTCTCGTGCTGCCGATTCGAGGTTACGGGCTGTGGTCCACACTCTGGG
Source organism: Fuerstiella sp. (assembly GCA_022447225.1). NCBI lineage: Bacteria > Pseudomonadati > Planctomycetota > Planctomycetia > Planctomycetales > Planctomycetaceae > Fuerstiella > Fuerstiella sp. Next base: position 59,591 of record JAKVAZ010000009.1, read on the forward strand.
GATTCATTGCGCTTGATCTGACACAGGTAACACAGGGTCCGGAGTCAATCACGATCAAAGGGTTGTCATACTACGAGCATGGCGAAACACCTGGACTTGGCGGAGAAGTTGAAAACCCGCTCTGGACCGCCAAATGGCCGGGAAAAATGGTGTACGATGCGGACTGGAAGGTTCGCGTTGAAGTTTCCAAGACAGCGACAACCGGCTATCAGGTAGACGCGCTGTCCGGAGCAACAATCACTTCCAACGGCGTCACCGGAATGCTGAAGTTTTGGCTCGGCGAGTACGGTTTTGGCCCATATCTGAAATTCCTCTCCGACTCGGCTGCGAATTCTGATTCAGATTCCGGCAGTCCAGGGAACGGTCCCACCTCAGAGACGCTGTCAACGACCGCGCAGTAAAGGTTCCAGGAGAAATTCATGGCCGACAAGACAGCCAGACAGGTCCTTTTCGACCCATTAATTAATGACAATCCAATTACGCTGCAGGTGCTCGGACTATGCAGCGCTCTGGCAGTAACTGTAAAGCTGGAGACGTCGCTGGTAATGGCACTGGCCGTCACACTGGTGACCGGATGTTCCGGAGCGGCCATCGGTCTGATCAACCAGGTGATTCCTCACAAAATCCGGATCATCGTACAGATGACGGTCATCGCTTCGCTGGTAATCGCTGTGGACCAGCTACTGCAGGCTTTTGCATTCTCCGTCAGTCAAAAGCTTTCGGTCTTCGTGGGATTGATCATTACAAACTGTATCGTCATGGGCAGAGCTGAAGCCTTCGCCATGAAAAACGGACCGTGGATGAGCTTTCTGGACGGAATCGGAAACGGGCTGGGATACAGCTTGATCCTGATTCTTGTTGGATTTGTTCGAGAGCTCTTCGGATCAGGTAAACTGCTGGGATACACGGTGCTTCACCCGGTCACTGATGAAGGCTGGTACGTAACCAACGGACTTCTGTTGATTTCTCCCAGCGCTTTCGTGCTGATCGGACTGATTATCTGGGTGATCCGAACATTCAAACCCGAACAAGTTGGCAAGTGAGACAGGTCCCGTGGAACACTACCTCAGCATCGTTGTCAAAGCGATTTTCATCGAGAACCTCGCACTGGCTTTTTTCCTGGGCATGTGTACGTTCCTGGCGGTTTCAAAGAACGTAAAAACCGCCCTCGGTCTGGGAGTCGCCGTGATCGTGATTCAGGGAATCACAGTTCCGGTCAACAACCTGATTTACCAGTATCTGCTGTCTCCGGGAGCACTCAGCTGGACAGGAAGCGACAGACTTTCTGAACAGGATTTGATGTTCGTCGGACTGATCAGTTATATCGGAGTGATTGCGGCAATGGTGCAGATCCTCGAAATGACGCTCGATCGGTTCTTTCCGCGGTTGTACAACAGCTTGGGAATCTTTCTTCCACTGATTACCGTTAACTGTGCGATCCTCGGTGGAACACTGATTATGGTGGAACGAGGAATGACCTTCGACGACAGCGTTGCTTTTGGAGTTGGTTCAGGCGTTGGCTGGGCCATGGCGATTGTGGCCCTGGCCGGTATTCGCGAGAAAATGAATTACAGCAACGTTCCCGACGGTCTGAAGGGACTGGGGATTACATTCATTGTGGTAGGCCTGATGTCTCTGGCGTTCCAGGCGTTTTCCGGTATCAAACTTTAGACAATCTTAGACGGCCCGACCGTTGGTGACGAAAGCGTCGCCCCTGCCGACGCAGAGCGGCGGGCTCTCCGTTAACCGCAGACTTCATTACTGGCATATCGTCATGTTAACCATTCTGCTCGGCGTTCTGATGTTTACGGGAGTCGTCGTCGTCCTGGTCGGCCTGATTGTTGAGGCCCATAAACTTTTGGTACCCGACGGTGATGTGACGATCCTGATTAACGATCAAAAGAAAATTTCTGTTCCCGCCGGAGGAAAACTGCTGAATGCTCTGGCATCCAACGGAGTCTTCGTTTCATCAGCCTGTGGTGGTGGAGGCACCTGCGCTCAGTGCAAGGTTCACATCCATACAGGTGGAGGTGAAATCCTCGACACAGAAAAAACCCATATCAACAGGAAGGAAGAACGGCAGGGGTGTCGTCTGTCCTGTCAGGTCGGTGTTAAACAGGACATGCAGATTGAAGTTCCACCGGAAGTGTTTGAGACAAAAAAATGGAAATGTAAGGTTCGATCCAATCGGAATGTGGCCACATTCATTAAGGAACTGGTTCTCGAACTGCCGGAAGGAGAAGACGTAGGATTCAAAGCCGGCGGATATATTCAGATTGAATGTCCGCCTCACAGTCTCAGATATCGTGACTTCAACATCGAAGAAGAGTATCACGAAGACTGGGACAGATTCGATGTCTGGAAATACGAATCGGTTGTCACAGAAGAAGTCGTGCGGGCCTATTCGATGGCAAACTACCCGGGCGAAAAAGGCATCATTATGCTGAACGTTCGCGTCGCCAGTCCCGGACCGAAAGATCCACCGGAGACACCGCCCGGAAAGATGTCATCCTACATCTTTAACCTGAAACCAGGCGACGAAGTGACAATTTCCGGACCGTACGGTGAATTTTACATTAAAGACACCCCGGCGGAAAAAATATACATTGGCGGTGGTGCTGGTATGGCACCTTTACGGTCGCATATTTTTGAACTGTTCCGCAGTATGGACACCGGCTGCAATGTCACGTACTGGTATGGCGGACGCAGTGTACGTGAGCTGTTTTATCTGGACGAATTTGAGGAACTGGAAAGTACCAACGACAATTTCAAGCTTAATATCGCTCTGTCGGATCCTATGGAGGAAGACAAGTGGACCGGACTGACCGGATTCATTCATCAGGTCCTGCACGACGAATACCTTGCAAATCATCCAGCCCCCGAAGACTGCGAATACTACATCTGCGGACCGCCCATCATGCTCAAGTGCTGTCAGGACATGCTCGCCAGCCTGGGTGTTGAACCCGAAAACATCGCCTACGACGATTTTGGCGGCTGACATCCCGCGTGTTGCGGCAGAACCATAGGTGACGAGTCCGGTGGTCTTGTCAGCAATGAGTATCGGTCGTTGTTTTCTACAACTCGTCCGTAATCAATACGGCTGTTGTCGTATGCCGGCATGTTCGTTCACTCCCAGCATGTTCCACCATGGAACGATTTGCCGGCAGCCTGTCACGTTGAAAACATCCGTATTTAATCTGTAACACCGCACATTCGGAATTCAGTCGGCCAGAGCACTGTCCGGCACGCGATTGCAGACAAACACAATCGGAAAAACTGCAGCAGACGGTACCGCAGTATGCTGTGTGCATTTTGTTGGTGACCGGTGAGCCTGGCAGTCGGTGCCCCGTACCGGAGCCATTTGGACACCGTCAAACAGTCCGCGGCCAGGGAACTCCTCCCCAGGCGACGGTGGAATCGATCGACGTCGCTATTCACCGGCAGGCAGCCTGTTAAGAAATATCAGGTCCCGTACCGACTCCCTGGACTTTGCGATCCCCGGTCCGGACTCGCGCATCTGTTTTTTGTGAGGAGGATTCGCTTACTCTTGGCGAGTTGCTCCGAATCTCCCGACTTCCTTCCGCCGCGCCTGCACGGCGGACGCACATCTCGTCAATAACTTCCAACCCCTGAACCAGTTGACCAAACGTCATATCCAGATCAGACACAGCACACACATCGTAAATATTCATTACAAGCCGCTCACAAACCCACAAGGAACGTCTCCGTTCGTTCGTACGAATCCTGTAACCGGAGCCCGCGAGGAAACTTTGACGCCAGACTTCCGTCTCCTCAGATGAATTAGACAACCGGAACTCATCGAAATTCTCCGGTGCCAGCCACTGACCCGACAGGGGCCGAAACATCATTGACGGATTTAGCTCCGGGAAACGAGACGTTCACCCGTGCACATGCGAGATCGGAATAAGTGAACGGTGACTCACCCGACAGGATGAGCCAACTCCACTGCGGGCAATAAACCAAACAAGGTGGAATGACGTTATGACATTCCAGCCTTACAGCGCAAACGGTTCAGGCGTACGAATCACAAAAAATTTGCGAACGCGTTTTTTCACGTGCCACTGTGCCTTCATACCCAGCGGAAAATGTGCGGTGTCACCGGAACGCAGTAAGATGATACGTTCAGTTTCGTCCGCTGTGATTTCCACTTCGCCTTCAAGCACATGAATAAACTCATCCCAGTCGTACGTCCACTCGAATTTTCCGGGCTCACATGACCAGATTCCGCTAGATATTTTCCGATCTTCACTTTGCGTCAGTACGGCCCCTCGTGCAACCGGATTGCCTTCTACAATTAGCGACGGTGGAATCGGCATGTCAGGAAGTTCGTCTCTGACTCCTGATGCCACCTGTAGACTCAACGTGGACAACATGCTGCTCCTGAATCTGAAATGCTGGTAGTACTCCGAACGCCAGGTTCGACATATGTTTATCGGCTCAGTCTCAAACTCATACTAAAACGTGTGCAATGCATGAACAGCTGGCCACATGTTTCAGCAGCTTTCGTATCAAAAACACGACTGAATTGTCACGGTTTCTGAATCCCGCATCACAGGCATAGTCTCTCCGGAACAGTCGGAACAAAAGCAGCGATCAACTTTATCAGAGTGGAATCTGATGCCTCTCAGACTGTCCGGATCTGCAGCAACTGACTGTGATCAGCCCCAACTGGCAATATGATCGCCATAGCAAATATGAATTGGACGTCCGGCGGAGTTGTTGTACGTGCGTTTGTAGTCAATTCCCAAGTGTTGATAGATGGTCGCATGGATGTCCTGCGGACTCAATTCGCCGTGAACGGGGTGCTCCCCCTTTGAGTTCGTTGCTCCAAGAATCCTGCCCATCGGCTTGCCACCCCCCGAGACAAGAATTGACATGGCATTCGCCCAGTGATCACGCCCCCAGTTGATTTTTCCGTCGCTGTTTCCCTTACGATAGTTGCCTTTGGGAGTGCGCCCGAATTCACCGGTGACAACGATCATGACATCCTCGTCAAGATTTCGCTCATGAATGTCTTCGATCAGCGCCGTAACGACACGATCATATCGCGGCAACCGTTGTCTCATCGCTGTCGGCAGATCGCCATTTACTGCATGGTCGTCCCAGTTATAGATTTCACTGTCCCCCGGAACTCCAACGGTGACGAAACTTACTCCAGCCTCCACCAGCCGACGTGCCTGTAATGCCTGCCGGCCCCAGCCATCGCCATATCGGGTCAAAGTACGTTTGTCCTCCAGAGAAGTGTCGAAAGCATCTCTTGCTTTGACACCGGTAACAATATCAAAAGCCTGCTGTTGAAAATTGTCGGCGGCCTGAAGACTGCCGGAATCAATACGACATCGAAGCTGATCAATTTGTCCAAGAAGCTGCCTGCGATTATCCAGTCGGTGGACATCGAGATTAACTCCCGTATTCAACCCATTATCGACAGTCGGTGGACGATATGTATCAGACCAGTACCCCGTGGCCGTTGTAGGAACGTATCCGTAATGCCGTGCTCCCATACCCACAGCAACCGGAAGCCCTTCGTGAACCTGCCCCAATGCCCTGCTGACGACAGCACCCAACTCAGGATTGGTTGATTCGTTCCGATGTTCGTCCCATCCCGGATACCCACTGACCATCATCGGAATTCCATCGTTGTGGCCATTCCAGTTGTGAGAACATGAACGAATGATTGTAAATTTGTCCGCAATTGCGGCATGCATCGGAAGGAGTTCACAGACCTCGACGCCACTGACATTGGTGGGGATCGGTGAAAACGGACCCCGAATATCCCGGACAGCCTCCGGTTTCATGTCATAAGTTTCATGATGGCTGGGGCCGCCCTGCTGCCACAACAGAATCACCGACTTTTGTGTCGGCCTCGCCCTGTATTCGGACGTTTGATCGGCCTGGGCCCGGATCCGAAGCAGGTCCGAGAGAGTCAGGCCTCCCAATCCCAGGATCCCGGCTTTCAGGACACTGCGACGACGATGTCCACCGTTGGCTGTGCGGAACGGAGCAGTCAGATTAAGCATGGCAGCCTTCAGTCTCAGGGCATGATCTGCGAATGCGAGCGTATGATATCTGATACCGTCGTTCTGACAAATGGTATTCCGGAATTCGTTGCGAACTATCTGTGGTGCAGGTAACGACGATATTATCCTTTACTGCGTACAGACCATTTTGCCTCCGAAAACATTCATGACTCAATGCACACACCATGTTCGTTTTCGTTTACCTGTCCCGCACAGCCCCAAGAACCACCGGAGATTAACGTCAGGTAAGTCGAGACGTTTCGTGAGTCCGGTCTCGACGAAAACACGGCACGTGCATACGGCATACTGAAGAACATGGACAAAATTTCGGGCACCTGCTGCCCCCACTCGAACAACTGAACCTGCACGACAACACACTCATTATCTTTTTATCTGACACTGGTCCTGCGGGGCTTCGCTACAACATTGGTCTACGGAGCCGAAAGACGCAGCTCTACAAAAGGCGGAATTCAAGTTCCGTGTTTTGCGCAGTGGCCGAGTCATTTCCGCGGCGGACCGACGGTCAACCAGTGCCGGGCACACATCATAAATCCCGACACCGTTGGTCGCCGTCAGCCAATCCCGACTGACGACTCAAAATCTGAGTTGTACGCTGTCCGTGCGGATCCGTCCGAACAGCACGACATGTCAGCCAGTCGTCCGCAAAGAGTCTCCCGACTACGGGAAGCCTATGCCCACTGGTTCGAAGACCTGAAGGTCTCCCGCAATTTTCAACCCGGCGTCATCACTGTAGCACCAGCTCAAACAACCGGTACTGCAGTCACGTTACCAGGACGGAACATGGCGACACGGCTTTTCACATCGCTGATCGGTCGGTCTGGGGACGGTGGATTCTGACAGTTTTGTATCAAAAGGGCAGACACCCGCGTGGCAGGTCGAATCTGTCTTTCGTGGCCAGGCAGGACAAAACGTCTGCCCGCAGCAGACCATGATTGTATTTTTTAACTCCCGGCCGGTCAGGCGATGCTGGACATCCGGTTTCAGCGTGACGCTGCATCAGGAAAGAACACCCACAACAGCGGCGCCGTCGTGGGCGTAATTGCGAGTTTCAATCATTCAGACGAGGAACGTTGTTCCGGGTCACTCCCCCTTTCCGCATCTGAACATTAACGACCATGAAGCAGTGACTCATTTGCCTGCGGTATGCACACCGGCTTCCGCTGACTTCTGTCGGGAGATTTCAGCCGATTAGCACTTGTCCAGCATGCACGTGTCGACAAGCAGATTGACAACACTCTCCGCGCAGCGTCGACGACGTACGTTGATTATGGTAGGAAGCGCAAATGACTGTCGAAAGCAAACTGAGAGAACTGGGAATCACTCTGCCGATGGCCCCTGCGGCGGTAGCGGCATACGAACCCTGGGTCCGGTACGGAAACATGGTTGTCACATCAGGGCAACTGCCGTGGGACGGTGACAAACTGGGATTTTCCGGAAAACTTGGTGATGCGCTCAACGAAGACCAGGGATATCAGGCCGCACGATTGTGTGCGATCAATGCCATCGCACAGCTTAAGGCTGCGGTTAGTGAACTCGAATTGATCCGTCAAATTGTTCGTCTTGAAGGAAATGTGCACAGCGCCCCCGGCTTTCGGGGACATCCTCAGGTACTTAACGGCGCCTCTGATTTGTTTAACGAGGTGTTTGGCGATCGCGGTCGACACACACGCACCGCGCTGGGAATCAACGAAATGCCGCTTGATGCGCCGGTACAGTTGAGTGTGTGGGCGGAAGTCTGTGTTTCTGCCGGGTAATACTCATCGTAATCAGCTTCACATCTGCCGATATCTGCGCTGTCGTACAGTCGGATTAAACGCAGGTTCGTAATTCGTATACTGCACCACAACACACAACTGTTTCCGTTTCCCTGACCGATCACTGAATTACAGAGACTCACAGTTGCCACCGTGCCCGATATACGGAGTACCCAGGACCAGTGGTTCTACAGATACCTGATTCGTCTCTGCGAGTTGATATCCTCACCGGTCGCCGTGTGATCGTTGCTCCCGGTCGCAGTCAGCGACCGGGAGCCGTAAGCAGTGATCCGGATCTGACAGACCCTGCGGAGGGCAACCCGTTCGTACAGGGAAACGAAAGCCATACACCGAATGAACGACTCGCGCTTCGTCAGGCTGACAGCCTTCCAAACACTACAGGCTGGCTGATACGCGTGGTTCCAAATCAGTTCCCCTCTGTATTTTCACGATGCGACAATTCAGCTCAATCCGTCGACGGTCCCTTCAAGTCACTTCCACTGTGCGGGATTCATGAGATTGTAGTCGAATCACCCGTCACACATCGTCGGCTAACTGAACTCTCTGTGGCTGAGACAGCACGAATTCTGATGGCCTGGCAACGACGCGTACGAGATCTCGAACAACATCCGCAGCTCAAATCGATTACGATATTTCGAAACGAAGGATTCAGCGCAGGAGCGTCGCTGCCCCATGTTCATTCCCAGATTCTGGCAACAAACGTGGTTCCTCCTCAAACAGCAACCCGTCTGAAAAAAAGTTCACATCATCGAAATCTCTGCGGCAATCGTCTGTTGCAAGACCTGTGCACCTGGGAAGTTGCTGACGGTTCAAGAATTGTTTTCTCCGATCCCCAGTGTCTCGTATTGTGTCCCTACGCGGGACGCGTGTCCTGGCAAATGCGAATCGTGCCCCGCCAGTCCCCGTTTGATTCGTTCTCAAGCTGTACAGATTCGCAATTGATCAACGTTGCGGGCCAGCTGCACGCAGCGGCAGCGGCCATCGATCGTTGCGCAGGCCAGCTGGCAATGAATCTACTGCTTGTCCAGCCGCCGATTGAGAACAAAACAGAAGGCTGGTTTCTGGACCTGATGCCTCGTTCGGCAAGAATGGCGGGTTACGAACTGGCAACCGATGTTGATGTCGTGTCTGTCGCCCCGGAAGCAGCCGCCGCATTGCTTCGTGAGCAGTTTCAATTTCGTACCGCGGCCCCGAAGGAAGTGGTACTTTCCGGATACCGATGGTATGAAAACCGCTGCGGATTCAGCAAAGCTGCTGACGTATGATCAGCAGTAACCACTTCAAAGTGGGCAAATTGTTATGCTGATTCGCCGGAAAGGTTCACTCCCTGCCTCGTACTCAACACCGCGGTATCAAAGCTCGACAGCGTCGTCATTTCCAGTGTCAACCCGAGTGGCAGACGATCGCTGAATCCTTCACACGTCTCGCTGTTAAACGAGATCGGGTACCCGCAGTCATCAGTCATAGCGTTCGATGAAAGACACTCGAGGTGTGGAACTCGACGTTCGTTTTCCATGACCTTCAAACCTGACTTGCCGGCAATCAGGCCACGGGACAAAACCATTTGGTCAAAGACGCTTAATCTGCCGGGTTCGATCGGATTAACACAGGTTCCCTGGTCAGGAAGCCCAAGCAGCGACCACGTTGGATTAAACAGTTGGGGACGGCGTGCCGCATAAGCACGCCACGACAGCAACGCCTTGTTCGCAATCGGCTCCGACTGCTGTGTCGCCTGAAGCCGATAGCCGGCGTTAAGAATCTCGCTGAGACTTCGATCCCAGGGATCATCGTTGAAGCTGCCCATTAACAGGAGATTTCGATTCCAGCGTTCCTGAAGGAGGTATCGTGAACGTTCCGTATCTGCCAGTGCCAGGTATTCCCGCCGATTCATTCTCAAATATCGATCAACCAGATTAGCAGCATAGCTGGCGATTGTCTGACGAAAGGCACTTGAATTCGGCTCACGACGTGACGGCCAGTGATTCACCAGGACAGTCAGCTCCGTATCAGCCTCGACAAGTTTCAGGCGTACTTCAAGAATATCAGCGGTCGGAAATCGAAGATGGACCAAATGCCCCCGAACATATGCTGAATCTGTTTCGAAAATCCGCTTCGAACAGATCAATGCAGTCCCGGTTGCCGGGAACTGTGAACCACCGGCGGTGAGTAACACATAATCATCACGGCCGATCGCCGTCAACAACAGCTGTCCGACACGTTCGTTTTCCAATTCGGCCAGTCCAATCAGCTCAGGACCGTCACCGCCGAACATACCGCGAATGCTCGTAGCGATTGTCTCAAGCCTGGCTTCCAGCGCCCGGCGATCCCAACCACTGATAGCCGAAACACCAAGTTCTGACGCAATCGGAGACGGTTCAATATCGAACAGGTTCTGCAAATTCCAAAAGGCGACCCTGATCTGTGTCGAATTCGGCAGGTTCACTGACATGCGTCCGTACTGAAACTGGCAAAAAAACGGATCCAGGTCGTCATTTCACCATAATTCCATCTGTTGAAACAGAGCGATTGATAATCGCACGAGTCTGCTGAGAATGAAGTCACACACAGAATCCGGAAATTTATATCTGCGTTCCCGGCTGTCTGATTATAATTGTCGGAGTTCTCAGGGTGACTCTGTCCGGTATTCGGTGATTTGAGATTATTATATGTCGCTGCCGTCCGTACAACTTCTGGAATCTCGACACGACTTTCCATGTGCATATACGTTCAAAGTCATTGGTTCGGTAGATGACAATTTCCTGGCGAGGGTGATTGCAGCAGTTCGCGACGAATTGAATATGGAGTCTGATCCGGTGTACTCTATGAGATCCACCAGGAACGGCTCACATATTGCCATCACTCTGGAGCCCAACTGTGAATCACCACGACAGGTTCTGGCAATCTACAGTCGCCTCACCGGCATGAATGGCGTTGTCCTGATTCTGTGATCAGGGTCTCAGTCGTTCGGCCCACTCACGACCGGGCCGATCTGTTCGGAAGCTCACCAGCCTGCCACCGTCTACCTCAGTCACGTAGACCGTGCAGCCGTCCGGTCCGCCAAAACACAGATTGGTTGGGTGAGATCCCAGGACATTTACTTTATGAAGGATTTCTCCCTGTGGTGACATCTTGACCACAGTACCCTCCTGAGGACGCGTTATGTACAGATTCCCGTCGACATCGCATCGCATCCCGTCGAAACCATAATCCGAAAACTCTCTGACCAGACGTTTGTTCCTTAAGCGTTTCTCTGAGGTAATCTCGAACGCCCAAACATTACGCTGAACGGATTCATTGACATACAACGTTTTTCCGTCCGGACTGACCTCAATTCCATTCGTCGTCCCCAGCCCTTCGGCCAGTCGTGTAATCGTTCCATTGATGTCAATTCGCCAGAGTTGTCCGGTGCGTTGATCCCAGGCAGGGTCGCTGGCATACAGCGTCCCGTCCGGCGCGATCGCAAGATCATTCGGCTGATTCATTCGATCGTCATGGACCAGAATCGTCACTTTGCGGCTGTTCGAATCAACCTTCAGTACGTTGTGTCCCGTATAGTCAGCGATGAAGAAAAACTCCCCGGTGCGATCAAACCGAATTCCATTCCCTGTGCTACCTTCAGGGAGGGTTATGTAGAGTTCTTCGGAACCTTCCGGGCTGACACGCCCAATGGTCCCCTGTTTCTCGTAATTTACCGCCAAAATATTTCCGGTCGGGTCGCAGGCTGGGCCTTCGATTCCCGAAGTAAATGCATTCGGCTTTGTTAATGGACGGGCGGTCCAGAGCGGCTCGGAGGGCGTAAAAACAATTTCGGGTGGCGCGGCAAATTTAACCGCTAAAGGAATACCGGAAAAATCTTCGCCCACTCCGGTCCTCATCTGCCAGCGTCCCTCTAAAGACAGTCGGTAATCGTTTGATTCAATTACAGGAGCGGATGTCAGTTCTGTCAGCCATTCCAACGAGCCACGAATCACTAAAAGAACAGCTTCTCCGTTCTCCAAATGATCATGTTCGATTCGGTAATTACGAAACTGCCCCGACGCGGAAGAATTGGGTGAGAGCAGATGTCCGTTAGCCCACACAGAAACATCTTCAGTACCGGTCCGGACATTGAGGTTCAGGAACGACTGATTATCGGCCTGGTCAGCAAAACCTCGAAAAACACAGCGCAGCCAGATGTCGCCTTCTTCGGAGAACTCACTCGACACACTGGCGGACGGTATGTTTCCGATAATCCAGTCGCTGGTCGACCTAGATTCAGACGGTTCCGTACCCGACGCCCAGCAGAGCGCCTGATAAAGAAGCCGTGTGAACTGTGGATTCATGAAATCATCTGCGTGCCCCATAGACGTGTAAAACGATCTCCCGCCGTCCGCCCGGGTGAATGTCCAGCTCACAGGTTCTGAGGGAAGTCCTTCGATGGCTCCGGTGCTGAGCACCTCCGTTCCTTCGTCCAGCGGAGATGTTTGATACAGCGACCCGCCCTGTGGAAAAGGATCTGCATCCAGTCCGTCAGTAATCGGGTGTTCCGTTCCGATGATAGAGACGTTTGAGATCAGGTCGTTGCCATGATGGGTGCTGTAACTTCCGCCAAACACCTCCGCATCAAATTCAGGCCACTCCTCACGTCCCGCAGGAGGGGCCTGATTCCGAAGGGAAAACGCGTGACTCGCAGTTCGGATTCCAATCACCGGTTTTCCGGCTGCCACATGGTCACGAACCCACTGGAGATGTACTCCCGACAGCAGACGACGTCGGACGCTGACCAGCAGCAGGTCAGCCATTCCGACCTCTTCGATTCCGGGAAACAGGTTGCGATCGGCGGTACTCCCAAATACGGTTGTCACCCGAAAATCACGCCCCAAATGTGTTGCAGCAAATGCAGGCAACGTCTCATTGGTCCGATATTCCCGTTCAGCAATCAGCATCACCAGATGGGGTCGCGAGTCCTGTGAGAAACGGAACGGTTTACCACCGATAAACTGGTCGCTGGTGACGGTGGGACACACACAGCGTTCAATGTGAGAGACAATCAGGTCTGTACCCGTGAAGTGACTGACATAGGGCCAGCGTTGCGGATTGTACATCGTATCGGTCATGTCGCGCATCAGCACAACGTTCAGCCCGTTACGAGACATCTGCCGGAGTCCAAACGGCCGTCCCAGCACACACATATTTGTATGTACTCCCGTCAGAATCACATTGCGAATTCCTTTTGACTGCAAAACATTCCAGACTTCTGTGCCTCGGTCCGACACAAAGTCCTGACTGCCGTCAATCGTGATCAGATCCGACTGACTCATCCAGGGAGACCGAGGGTCCCGGCCCAGTCTGGACAGATAGGCAGCCCATTCGGCATGTTCGACCGGGTCATCATCTTCGCCTCCGTCCGACTGATCGATTGGATAAACAGCACGTTCCTCAGAGGGAATCACAGAACACCATTCATCACACTCATACGGGATAAAATCCGCGTTCGGTACCGTGACCGCGCGTGTTCGCGCAGGGTGACCGGCGTAGGCTGCCATACAACCACTGGGTGAATGAATAATCGTCATACCCAGAGATCTCGCCCGGACCAGCACCTGATTCAGCCGCGGGGCAAACTCTTCCACCCGTCTGACGGCATTGCGACAATGGTGCAGATCCCACACGTCACACACAATGATCGCAGTTTCTTTCGGCCTCCACTTTTTGTCACGAATCAGACGATGGAATCGACCACTGTGCAGACGAGTTTCCTTCTGGTATCGGAGCTGAATGTCAATTGTTTCGCCGGCCTGAACTGTGTCGAATCCTGACATCATCCCGATGATCGCCAACAGTGATAACAAATGTGAATACATTCCGTTCGGTCTCCGGCACAGCGTTGCAAAAACGACTGTCACACAGTGTTATGCCACTTCTGAACAACTGCAACTGAACCACTTCAACTGCTGCGTTCGCCCCCGCCAGTGCAGCCCGATTCACGGGATCCGCATTTGGGTCCGGCCTAACTGAGGTGAAATAATTTCAACACACCCACAACGGGATTCGCCGCAGCTTCGAATGTAAACCCAAGACCGGCACAAGCTTCATCTTAACAGCCGCCTGCGGTATAACAGCCCGAGTCACCCAATGATTAGCGTAAGCCCAAAACCAACGATCACATCATGGCGATCTCAAATCTTCCGTTGAGTTACTGCACCAACGTCCATCCCGGACAGTCCGCAGATGAAGTTATTGACGGCATCAACACATGTACGGCTGCAGCGGCCCGTACATTCAACCGACCGCTTGCCGCCGGATTGTGGCTGGCACGGAGCGTCGTCACGGAACTGCTTGATTCGCAATCGAAACTGGAACAGGTCGGACAGGTCCTGTGGCAGCACGATCTTTCCTGCTACACACTCAATGCTTTTCCTTTCGGAAATTTTCATTCCGACCGGGTCAAAGAAAATGTGTATCTGCCGGACTGGTCGACACCGGATCGTCTCCGGTACACACAGGAATGTGCTCAACTGCTGGCCGAACTGTTGCCAAAGGCAGCAGAGGGAAGCCTGTCAACAGTTCCTCTGGGCGGCCGAATGAATCCAACCCGGCCGGAATTTGCCGAGGAGTGTTTCACCAATGTAATCAAAGCAGCCCAACATCTGGCCGACCTGCACGAATCCACCGGTCGGCTGATTCGTCTTGCCATTGAACCGGAACCGATGTGCCACCTTTCATCAATTTCGCGCGATGTCATCCCGTGGTTCGCACAACTCCGTGAGAAAGCAGGATCGGCAAATCAGCTGGACATTTTACAGGAACACGTTGGTCTTTGTCTGGACGTCTGTCACCAGGCAGTTGAATTCGAGGACCTCACGCACAGCATCAATCTGCTGGAATCGAACTCGATTCGCATCAACAAGCTGCACATTACCAACGCAGTGCAACTTCAGCACCCGCTGGAAAACGAAGCCGGGCGTCAGGCACTCCTTCAGTATGTGGAACCTCGCTACCTGCATCAAACTTACGCAAAATTCTCTGACGGACATATTGAACAACGGACAGACCTTACAGTCGAGCATATCAACTGTTCACCGCCCGATCAGTTCCTGCAGGCAGAAGACTGGCGAATCCATTTCCATGTACCCGTATTCGCGGAAACCCTGGGACCACTGCATACAACACGACATGAACTGGAACAGGCCATTTCACGAATCGCCGATCTTCCATATTCGCCTCACCTTGAGGTGGAAACCTACACATGGCCGGTGATGCCTGGTGAAGACGCCCTTCCTTCACTAAATACGGCTGATCGAATTGCCAAAGAGCTCGATGCTGCGACGGAAATCATTACCAGATGCACCATGGGTTGAGCAGTACTGATCGATCTGAGACGATGGCCTTTCGATCCAGAAGTTTCCAAACCATATCAACCCCCGGCAATCCATGAGCGCAGCAACGGCTCCCCAAGCCTATACCGGAAAAGACATAGAGGTTCTTGAAGGTCTGGAACCCGTTCGCAAACGACCGTCCATGTACATTGGAGGTGTCGATTCCCGGGGCCTGCACCACCTGTTATGGGAAGTGATCGACAATTCTGTCGATGAGTTTCTGGCCGGGGAATGTACCCGGATCGTGGTTACGCTGCATCGGGACGGTTGTAGCTGTACCGTGCAGGACGACGGTCGGGGAATTCCGGTTGACAAACATCCACGGATGAAAAAATCAACTTTAGAGGTCATCCTCACCACACTTCACGCCGGTGGCAAATTCAGCAATAAGAATTATGCCCGAAGCGGAGGACTTCATGGTGTCGGCTCGTCGGTGGTCAATGCCTTATCTTCAGAGATGACAGCGACGGTTTACCGCAACGGACATGAATACATCCAGGAATATCGAAAGGGTGTCCCGCTTAAAAATGTCCGAAAGGTGCGAAAATTCCGAGGACGGGGGACGGTTATTTTTTTTAGACCCGACGAATCGATTTTTCGAAAAATTCAGTTCAACGCCGATACGATTCGCCAGCACCTGGAAGACATTTCTTATATTCACGGCGGCATGAAGATTATCTTCAGAGACGAACAGAGGAACGAAACTCATGAGTTCTCTCACCCGGACGGCATCTCCTCCTACATTGGTCGCCTGATTGAAGACAGCAATCGAAAGACCGTTCATCAGCCTCTGTTTGCAGTTGAGCGGGATGATTCAGCAGCGCGCATTGAAATCGTTTTGAAATGGACGGAATCCACAGACGAACATCTGCGCAGCTACGTAAACGGCATTCGGACACATGGCGGAGGAACCCACGAAAACGGAATGCGAACCGGACTGGTCAAAGCAGTCCGCAACTATATTGACGTACACAATTTCAAACCACGAGGAGTTACAGTTACGGCCGACGATATCCGTGAGGGACTTGTAGTCATTTTGTCAGTTTTTGTCAGTGATCCAATGTTTCAGGGACAGACGAAAGACAGACTGAACAATCCCGAAATGGCGTCTACTGTTGATGCCGTGATTCGGCCGGCACTGGAAAACTGGCTCAATAACAATTCGTCCATTGCAGACGCCATCCTGGGTCGCGTCGTCCTCGCGGCCCGCGCTCGTCAGGCAAGTCGTGATGCGGTCACTGAAGTCAAACGAAAATCGGCATCCACACGAAGAAGCACGCTGCCGGGAAAACTGGTCGATTGCCAGTCCAAACACTCAGATGATTCAGAACTGTTCATCGTGGAAGGAGATTCGGCAGGAGGCACTGCGGTTATGGGTCGTAACTCAAAAACTCAGGCGGTGCTGCCACTGCGCGGAAAAATTCTGAATACCGAATCGCTTGGACTGGGCAAGGTCCTGAAAAACCAGGAAATCAGCGACATCGTGGAGACACTGGGGGCCGGAATCGGGCAATCCTTTGATATTCATCGCCTGCGATACGGTCGAGTCATCCTGCTGATGGATGCGGATAGTGACGGCTACCATATCTCAACGCTGCTCTTGACGTTTTTCTTTCGTCACATGCCGGAAATGATTCGTCAGGGCCGACTATTCATTGCCCAGCCCCCGCTGTTTCGTATCGAAGTTGGCAGGAAAAAGTATTACGCTCAAACAGACTCCGAAAAGGAGGAGATCCTGGCCGGCCTGCCGACGGGTCGCTCGGCCACCGTCCTGCGTTTCAAGGGATTGGGAGAAATGAACGCCTCACAACTCAAAGAAACCACGCTGAACCCCAAAGCCCGTGTCCTGCTGCGAGTCGATATTGAAAGTCAGCTCGAAGCAGACGCTACTTTTCATCAGCTACTTGGACGCGACGCCGCCGAACGTTACAGAATCATTATGGATCAGGCGTGTTTCGCTGACGACATTGATCTATAGATGTAACAAAGAAATCATATCGATTGTTTTGTTTAAGGAACGAGAACCACACCAGAGGATCAGGCAGGCTGTGTGTTCATTAAGGAGTAACATAACGTGATTTCAGGGGGACCAGGCAGACTGGTTCGCAGAGCAGGTCGGACTGTGACCGGCGGTGTGATCATCGTGGTAGTCCTTTTCGCTCTTCTGTTTATGCAGGGACCGGGCACAGGGACGGGCGACGGAGATATTTCTGCCGATTTCATTTCAGCGGATCGCAGCAGTCAGTTCGCTACAGCCGTACCGACCGACAGAATGGTCCTGTCCTCTGCGGACACACAGGCAGACGGCCTGACAGAAACAGAGCAAACTGCCGTTCAGGAAAACACGCTGGTGATACTGATTGACGAATATGATTATCTGATGCGTGTTCCAGGAAACAATGTTGAGTCGTGGAATGAGATCGATCTGCAACGACTGCTAAAGCTCGCTCAGCAGATCCGCGGCGACAGCAACGGGATCCGGGTCCGAATTCATAAGCGAAGCACAGCACGCGCGTCCGCTGAACAACGAATTATTGACCAGTTGCACAGCGTCGGTATCGGCCCCGATGCGATCTTCGAATCATCAGAACTGATCGATTAGATCAGGTCACACCATCACTCGTTACTCAACCGTTTCAGCAGCTGACAGCACACTGCCCTTTCTTTCGCTGGTCGAAATCAGATAGTGTGAGCGGTCGTCCTTCTGATGAGCGCGTAATTAGCAGCGATAGCAGTTATTCGGGGATACTCTCGGGCGGCAAATGCAGAGATGAAGCTGAAGTGCCAACCCGAGGATTTCGTCGTAACCGAAAACCTGAACCTGCGTTCAGGCCGCGGCCCTTGGGCCCTTTATCGTCTGGTTAAGACGAATATCGGGACACTGGAAGCCCTTGAGCAAATCAGTCGTGTCTGGAATCTGCCTGTCAATCGTATTGCTCACGCAGGACTCAAGGACCGGTATGCGATTACACACCAATCGATAACAATCCGCCACGGACCTCCCGTCGACCTGCAACAGAATTCTTTTCGTCTAGAGTATCAGGGTCAGACAGATTCGGAACTAACGGCCGCTCAACTCCGGAATAACCGGTTTCAGATCGTGATGCGCCGAGTGACTGCCGCATCTGCGTCAGAAACAATCCGACGGATCACAACTCCAACCGGGCTCGTTATTCCCAACTACTTTGACGATCAGCGATTCGGTTCGCTGGGACAGTCCGGAGAATATATTGCTGCAGCATGGTGTCGGAAGGACTACGAACGAGCAACGTGGCTGGCACTGGCCGATCCAAATCGCCATGACCGTGCCACTGAAAAGAAACAAAAACAGATTCTGCGGGATCATTGGGGCGACTGGAAGCTCTGCAAACAGCAGCTCAACCGGTCTCACCGACGAAGCATTATCACTTATCTTGTTGATCATCCCCAGGGATTTCGCAAAGCCTTTGCGCTGATTCGCCCGCATCTGCGAGGCCTCTATCTGTCCGCATTTCAAAGTGCGGTATGGAACCGCGTGCTGGGTCAGGTGATTCTACAGCTTCCGCTCCGCCTGGTAACCACCCCGATCGCTGATGCACTCTTGCCGTTTGGCATTTTGCCTCTCAACGTCACTTCCACCGTGGACAGTACGATTCCACTAATTTCCGCGAGAAACCGCAACCTCAGCGAGAAACAACAACACCGAGCGGATGAGGCCACCGGTCACTATGGCCTCCGATCTGACGAGATGAAAGTGGCCTATCCCAGAGACCGTTTTTTCTCCAAAGGCAGCCGCCGCTGCTGGATCTCACCATCCGATCTGTCCGCACAAACCCGCCCGGATGAACTGTATCCGGGATATCAGTGCATCTGCCTGGATTTTCGGCTGCCGCCAGGTTGTTATGCCACAATGCTGATTCGCGGCCTGATCGCTCCTCCACAGCCCGATCAACCATGAAATATCAAATGCCCACCGTTCTGCTGGAAGACAATCACTGTCTGATCATTGATAAGCCGGCCGGTTTACTCACAATGGGCGATGGCACAGGTGATGTGACAGCAGCTGATCTCGCCAAAGAATATCTCAAAGAGAAGTACGCTAAACCGGGAAAAGTATTCCTCGGGATTGTCCACCGCCTGGATCGTCCGGTTTCAGGAACACTGCTGTTCGCGCGAACAGGTAAAGCCGCGTCACGGCTGTCGGATCAGTTTCGTCTCGGACACATCCGCAAGACTTACACCGCACTGGTGGAAGGCCAGCTGACAACAGCGGAGGGCGAACGGGTGGACTGGCTCATAAAAGATAAACAGAGGAATCACGTCTCCGTTGTCGGTCGCACAACCAAAGGCGCCCGGGAATGCCGCCTGAGGTATCGCGCTATTGAAACTTTCCAAACATATACACGGGTTGAAATTCATCCGCTGACAGGACGCAGCCACCAGATTCGCGTACAGCTGGCCCACATGGGAAATCCAATCGCGGGTGATCTGCGATACGGAGCGGCCGACGAGCTGGGTTCCCGCATCATGCTTCACGCATCTCGCCTGGAATTCATGCACCCGACTCTTAAACAGGACACGGTGATTGATTGCCACCTTCCGGAAGCATTTGAGCCATAGCTCAGCGGAGTCATACAGTCCGCAGTACCGATTCTGTTGACTCTGATTTTTGAAACCGTGAGACTGTCAGGCATTGCTTAGAAAAGACATGCATTGAATCGCCTCTGACCGAACAATTCACAGCCACCTGCCTGTCACACTGTTTGGATTGTCATGCAGCGATTCCGGTGTCCCCTCGGCTACAACAGTCCCGCCCTGAGAGGCCGCGCCTGGTCCCATGTCAATGATCCAGTCGGCAGCACGAATAACCTGAATGTTGTGCTCGATCACGATGGCAGAATGACCGCAATCCACAAGTCCTCGAAGAATGTTCAACAGGCGTTCCACATCGGACTCGTGCAAACCGCGTGTGGGTTCGTCCAAAATGCACAATGTTTTGCGGTCAACCGATTCGTGTAATTCAGCCGCCAGACGCACACGCTGTGCTTCTCCCCCGGAATAGGTGGCCGTCGGCTGCCCCAACGTCAGGTAACCCAGGCCAACCTGCTGAAACGGAACAAGTCGCCGAACAACTGAATTGATTTCACTGAATACATGCAGTGCCTGGTCAACACGCAGGTTCAGTACGTCATGGACTGTAAGACCGCCAAACTGAACATGAAGAACTTCACTGCCGAATCGCCGCCCGTGACACTCCGGACACGGCACCTCCGCGTCCGGGAGCAGGCTCATTCGGAATTCCTGAATTCCCGTTCCTTTGCAGAGCGTACAGCGTCCGCTGCCGGTGTTGAAGCTGAACTGTCCAGCAGCCAGTCCGCGTGAACGTGCTTCTCTGGTCCGGGCAAACAGTTTACGCACTTCATTCCAGACGCCGCAGTGAGTAGCCAGACAACTTCGGCGATTTCGACCCACCGGACGACTGTCAACGAAGATAACGCGTTCCACGTTTTCCAGTCCCTCAATATCCCGACATTCCACATCCGCCAGCGTGGTCTTTATCTGCCTCAGAGAATCGCACGAAGCCCGCACGAGCGGATAAACTGTATCCTTAATGAGACTACTCTTGCCCGAACCGCTGACTCCGGTGACACAGACGAAACGATTCAGCGGAATCGATACCGTCACATCCTGTAGATTGTGAGTACGCGCTCCGCGGACGGTCACATTATCCTCGGGCGTGTTGCCGACGGCTGACTCAACCGGTGAGACACGTTTGAACGGATCATTCAGCATACGATCGGTCGGCGTAGCACCAGACCGTGCCGCAGGTGGTCCCGAATACAACAGCTGACCGCCTTCGGCGCCGGCACCGGGACCGATCTCAATTAGATGATCTGCGCCGCTAATCACCTCGGGATCGTGTTCCACAACTACCAATGTTGCACCCGCGTCGCGCAGTTCGAACAGGATGTTCAGCAGTTGCTGTGTATCCTGAGGGTGCAGACCGCTGGTGGGTTCATCCAGCAGATAGCAGGCACCGTGGATGTTTGTGGCCAGACAGCCGGCGAGACGGCAACGCTGATACTCTCCACCGGAAAGGGACTGCGTCGACCGATTCAACGTCAAATACTTCAGACCTGTCCGTGCCAGGCCTGCCAACCGTCGCGACAGATCCGGAAGAATGCGCAGTGCGGCCGCCCGTGATTCCGATCGAATCGTGAATCCTTCCGGTGGTGACTGCTCCGATTCCATCAAAGAACCCTGCCACTGCTGAACCACACTTTGTGCACGACTCACTGACAGGGCTGTGAAGTCCGGAAGAGTCATATCACCAAAACAGACTCCCGACGCCAGCCTCTGAAGCCTGGTCCCCCCGCACGCCGCACATATTTTCTTTCGGAATACGGTGATGTCTTCGGAATCATCTGCGACTCCTTCCACCCCCAGTCCTTCACATCGCGAACAGGCTCCCCGTCCGGAACTAAAACTGAAGATCCCGGGATCCGGTTCCGGATAACCGACGCCGCATTCAGGACATTCGTGGCGAGTATTGAAACAATGATCATGCCATTCTCCGTCCCGCTGAACACTGACAATACAGGCACCACCACTTTCACGTATCGCCAGTGAAATCGACTCATGCAGACGTGACTTCACACCGTCTTTCAGAATCAGACGATCAATCACGGCATCCACACTGTGTTTTTGCGATGCATCCAGATCAGTAACATCTCCCAGGTCAAATAATTCCCCATCGATACGAACCCGCACCAGTCCGTGTCGTGCCACACGCTCCAGCACCTGCTGATGACTTCCCCGACAATCATGCACCAGGGGCGCAAGCAGCATAAACCGGGTTCGGTCCGGATAACGCATGACCTGACACACAATCTCATCGATGGTGCGGCACTGCACCGGGCGATGACAGGTTGTACAGTGAACGACACCACAGCGGGCATAAAGCAGTCGCAGGTAGTCGTAGATTTCGGTGGTCACCGCAACCGTGCTTCGAGCCGGCACCAGACTGACCCGCTGGTCGACACTCACCGTCGGGGGCATACCGCTCACTTCATCCACGTCGGGACGCCTGATGGCCCGTATCACCTGATGTGACGGAATCGACACACTTTCCAGATACCGGCGCTGACCTTCAGCAAACATCGTATCATGAGCCAAAGAACTCTTGCCTGAACCACTCAACCCTGTAATCACAGTCATCTGCCGAAGCGGAATGTCCACATCGATACACCTGAGATTATGAGTGCGTGCCCCGCGTATTCGAATAGAGTTCGGCTGCATGATCTGACTACTGTACTTCTTGACTCAACTCGGACGAACCACGTCCTGCAACTGAAACAATTCACGCCCACTGCCTTGTGATTCTGTTATGACCTGCAGGAGGTATGATCGCGTGCCGGAATTTTGACAAATGACTTCCTGTTGAGTACGGTTTCACCGTTAAAACGGTAAGCACACAACATCCCCTGTTTCGCCACACTGAGATCAACACAAGCCAGATTGGGCCGCATGATCAACTGGTCATCATTCCGCAGCCAGTAGTGTCCGATGAACAGAGGCGGCGCATCCGACGAATACGGAACTGATGCAGCCACATTCGGAACCGGCACGTCGCGCAGCCCGGGCACGTCCGGAAATATATAACTTCCCAGACTGTGCTCATCAGGGGAATCGAACCAGCGAACACGAACACGACGGCGCGCATGACCTTCTCTGTCAGTGACCGTCATACTGCCGGGAAGCAGCACTTCAGGCCCTTTAAGTACGCGCTCAATCGCCTTGCCAAAAGGGTGCATCGGATCGACAGCCTCTGCCACAAACGCAGCGTTGAAGCGGTCTCCTGCAGGCTGAGCATTTTCCAGAATTGCAATCTGGCTCATATCCCAGCAGGCATGAACAACCCGAACATCACCCAGATCAATGGCTATTGGCAGTTCGCGGAACCAATCCAGAATCTCGCTGAGTTCCTGATCACTAAACTGCTCCAGTGTTGCCTGATGCTGCTTTGTGTTGCGAATACTGTGAGCCCGACACCATCGACCAGGCTGATACGGATGGGGTGTGTGATAAGCGATCGCATTAAACTCGTGATTGCCCATGACCGCACAGGCCGACTCATGTCCGACCATATTACGGATGATCTTGACGGTGTCGCGAATCTGCGGACCACGATCAATCAGGTCACCGCAAAACACGGCGCGACGTGTCTGATGACGAAAACATCCGCGAGTCTCCGTATAACCAAGCATTTCCAGCAGTTGTACCAGTTCGTCTGCGTAGCCGTGGATGTCACCAATCACGTCGTAGATAGCAGATACCTCTTTACAGCTGTCAGCGTCTTAATTCATTTTCCGAAGAACCATCAACAAAACGGCACAGAACCGATCCGGTTCACGGTGCGGAAGCAGCCACGCACATTTGCTGCTGCAGCTGAATCCTCTGCCTGCACATGTCGGACTATTCCGTCAGAATCGGATCCAGTTCAATCACAGGTATCCGCAATCCGTCATCCGGAGATGACTCCGCTATCGTCAAAAACCGTGCCACCGCACGTTCATACGACTTTTTCGCAGTCGGACGTTCGGCAGACGCAATGAATCGTTGCCGGTTGTGCCAAAGCAATTCTGTTGCCCTGGCACACCATAATGCACTCGCCCGTGATGCCCGAACGGACTGTTCGCCGACCACAACGGTCACGGGATTCGTGTGCAGCTGAGGAAACTGGCGCAAGGCAATCCAGCTGCTGACATCGACCGGTACAGAAAACTGTAAATCATGAGGTTCACCGTCCGCCGGCACGGCTGCATGAGACACAACTGTCCCGTTGACCACAATTTCCACGTTCCGGTCTCCGCCGTTAACCCAGTCACTGTTTCGCTCCGCATGCAGAACTCTTGTATCACCCACAACTTCCCTTGCCGTGTCAAATGCATGTGTTCCATAAGCAACCGCTCGCGGCACCGTGGGAGCAAACGCCACTGTTGCAGAAACTGACACGACTCCGCCCGTTTTCAGGCTGACCGGAACAGTTCCTGGAGCTGTACCGTTGACTTCGAAGTGAACCGCGTGTGCAAATCCGTCTGAAACGTAGGATCTGCCGTCGGCAATTCCCCGACACCACTCCGGAAAGCTGACTTTCGGAGTTTGTCCAAGATCGACATACACTCGCCCCTGTCCGACTCGTCGACTGCTCATACAGGGAAAATCAGTTTCGCCGCTAAGCTTCAGTGGAAAACCGCAGTTGAGAAGGTGATACCAGGGATTCCATTCTCCGATTCGAGGTGTATCCATCGCACTAATAAAATCGCAGACACCTTCGGCTGTGCTGACAAAAATTTCCATCGCTCCCCCGCCATCCATTGCCGGAATGACTGTATTTGGAAGTTCTCCGGCTGCCTGTTTCGCACTGCGTACGAGTTCGCGATGTGTCAGAACACCCGAATCATCCGTATCAACCTCACGGAAATCATCGGGCAGTAACTGTCCGCGACACTCTCTGAACGCCAGTGTTCCGTCCTGATCATCGTCCAGCATGTCAAACAGCCAGTCTGCTGCAGATTCAGGCACAACGCGCAGTGATGAATGCGGGTAGCCCGTTACGCCACCCTGCTCGCGTGTCCAGCGAAGTACGGGGACCGTCCATGTTGGCCATCCACGAGTGCTGGTACCTTCCGACCCGGGATAGGTCTGGTTGCTGAGATTCAACAGGCAGACATGTCCCAGAGCTGCCGACCCGAATCCACTGACCTCCAGATCATATTTCAGCAGCGTAAGATCTTCACTGACATCTGCGGCGAGAGGTGAAAAATACTGACGCTGATGGTCGAAGCATGGCCCCCAGGTGAGGACGCATCCCACGTTAAGCCCCTCCCCCTTGACCTGAGCAAACATATCCTGCGGTGTCACCCCCTCCGTGGGGTTCGTGTAGTGCGAACAGCCGGCACCATGAATGTGATGATCCCCGCTGAAGAAACCGTACTCAGCGGGGTTGATCCAGCGTTCAAGCTGCACCAGTATCTCATGATTTTCAGCCACCGGAATCGAGACAGCTTGCCGCTGTCGCAGGTACTCAGGACCTCGACTGGAAGTCAAAACCAGATCGCCCGGAGGTAGAAACACGGTGTCGCCATCAGCTCGGTAGATCTGAGGCTGAAAAAAGAAATCCGGAGCAAGTCGTTTTGCCTGCGGTGGGTAAATTCCTCCCGCGGAATCACGAAACTCCAGCCTTGCTGTTGTTGGACGCCCGTCAAAATCCCGAATGCGCATCACCGTCGGAACAGCCTGAGCCGTGCTGAACAGAACCGGAACCTCACTGCGAAACCCGAGATCCTGCGTTCCCTGGCCGATATCAAACGCGACAGTTGCTTCGTGCGTGCCCGCCTGACTGCTTGAAACCAACGCAATCTGATATTCCGACCGGTGGCCACTGAGACGTGATGACATCGGGGAACGATCCATCATTTCAACACTCAGAAACCGACGCTGACTTTCGACGTTCTCATTCTCCTGCAGTTCCTCCTGAACCTGTCGTTTAAGAGACCCGAGCGACGTCCCCGCATAGACAGGTCCCGCCTGCGGACTTGAAATTCGAAGTTTGCGGGTAACGGTTGCATCATTCGTGATCCGTACCAGAAACGGCATAAAACCGAACTGCTGAAGTTTCGGATCAGCAACTCCGCGCACGGTCCTCACCCGGAGTTCCGGATTGATCGTCACTTCAAACAGAGTCAGCGGCTTCAATAATTCATGAATCCTCGTCCCATCCTCAGCCACAATCGCCGCCTGCAGCGCAACTGTGGTTTCTTTCGGAAGCGGTGACCCCAGGCTTCGCATGCCCAATATCAGACGCTTTGCATTCGCTGCGAGCGGCTGATCTGCCACAGCATTGCCGCACACAACAGCCGCGCACAACGCCAGGCACAGAACACTTCTTCGCTTGTTTTGGACATGGTTCATGGCTCGTGGCTCAATACGGCTTCTGCATCGCGGGTTTCACCCGAATGAATGACCGGACCATCCGGACGAAAACCTATCAAAGAATAATCGTACCATCGTGTCCCGCCGGCACCATCGCGGAGTTTCTGAACGGCCACCGGAAGTCCATTTACGGCACTTCGGCGAAACCCGGCCTGCGTATCCGCGTACGTCATGAGAATCAACGTCAGAGGACGCGGCTCCTCAAACGCGTTGCTGGCTTCGAAACACTGACTCGCAAACTCGTCGGAGGATTCGAATGAAAATCGCTGCGCCACAGCTCCGTCGGTGAACAGTGCCTGACCGTTGTCCAGCAGGTGCAGTTCCCACACGGATACGTGCTTTCGCATTTCATCGTATCCCACAACAAACCGGAACAATTCGGAGCTTCGCGAGTTCAGCAGTTTCTTCAGATGATTTGCGGCCTGAAACACGCGATCAGCGTCTCCGGACCGCCCTGTCACCTGTAACCTGAGAACTTCGTCCATCATTCGGGCAGGCAGATCAAATGTTTCTGACAGCACGATTCCGGCCTGTTGGTGCTGATCGATAATGCTCTGCAACTGCTCTAAATCTCGCCGGCGCCCCGCTTCGAGGGCTTTGATGGACGACGCGTGGGTCGATTCCAGTTCCTGTCGACGTTGTCGATACTCTTTCTCCATTTGGGCCATTTGATCATCGATCCGGGATTCACCGGACTGTGCTGCCTGCTGAACTTCCATGTATTGAGCAAATATCACGATCAAAAGCAGATCGAGCAGTGGAGTCAACTGAAACGTAAGTCGCCTTGGAATTCCCATCACTCAGGTTCCTGCTCAGCACAGTGAACATCTTCCGAACGGCTGCCCACCATGGCAAGTTCCCGTTTGGCTCCGGCGACGATGTCACGTACATGACTCCGAATTTGCGTCAATCGTTCGAACCGTGTTTCCAGTATGCTGTTAACGAACATGAGCACGATCGCTGCAGACAGTCCGCAAAACGTAGACCAAATCGCATCTCCGAACCGTGACACAATGCCCGACATTGTTTCGGAGATATCTGCTGTTTCGGGACTCTGCAGTGCGGCTCCAATGGCCAGAATCGTTCCGAGAACTCCGGCCAGAGGATAAGCCTCGATCATTGTCCGTGTCACATTTCCGGCAGTTTCGAACGACAGGGATTCCAGATAACTGCGGCGTTCATCAAGAATGTGCATTCTCTGAAGACACGTCCGACGGTCCTTGTCCCGAGACGGATCATTAATAACATCGTTAACGTCGGCCACAAACGCATCGATTTGATTGATCAGTGGCGATGTCCTTCCCAGTACACTGCGGTGCTGCAGCCCTCGGGTAAAATCATCCAGACATCCGGCAATACCTTTAAGATCCCGACGATACCAGACCCACAACACCATGTACGCACACAGATGGAGCGCAGCAGCACACAGAATAATGAGGACCATGAACCCGGATAGAGACTCCAGCAGCGGTAGCAGTTTCGTGAAATCGATGTTCATCCATCCGGCCTGATCGAAAGCTGTCACGATGCCGACAATGAACCTTAATGGGAATCATGCGATCTCGTCCAGTGCGCCGGGGTACTGAACGTCTGCTACCGTCGATCGTAGAGTTCGTCTCGGCGATCGGGATCATCCAGAGTTCCCTCACTCACATATCCCAGGCGTTCTTGATTCATACGAGCAGCCTGGTCCGGATTGATAAAATTCGGCCCGGGAACATCGATCGTGGACATATATCCAAATGACCTGACGCTTCCATCCATAAAGGCAACATTTGCACTGTCACTGTGTCGAAAATGGACATTTGGAAAATTATTGGAAGGAGGCTCAAGCAGCCAGGTTTCTTCGAAACTGAATGTGGGGGGAGTCAGAGTAACCGTCTTAACCTGAGCGGCATCGGCGAAGGCAATTGTCTGAGACATTGAGCTCAGATCCCGAAACCGGCGAGTGAGCCGTTCTGAACTGGGTACGGGGATATACGTTGGCGGCGGATAATCAATTCCACTGGACCGAGACAGGAAATAGCCGTTGTAGCCAAACCCGGAAACCGGACGTCCATAAGCTACGTTATCCATCTGTGCCGGACCAAAATTTGGACACTGAAAAGCCTGCCAGTTGGTTTCCATGTAAGGAGCCAGTGGCCCCTCCGAAAAATTAAGCTGTTGAAACGGGTCGGGTTCGTCGTAGTCAAGGACCCCAAACCAAAAACGGGATGTTCCTCTGCTTCCGGAAAATGTATTCAAAAAGCTCAGACGTGTCTGATCTTCCACAACATAGGGTATGAAGTTTTCCTGGTAGACTTCTGCGTAATTGTGAAGTGCCAAAGTCATTTGTTTCAACCGGCTGCGGCACTGGGTTCGACGTGCCGCTTCACGGGCCTGTTGAACGGCCGGCAGCATCAGACTGATCAGTATGCCGATAACAGCCATGACAACGAGTACTTCCACCAGTGTAAATGCTGGGCGACGGACTGATATTCCGGTAAATCGCTGTACCATAAATCTGGACCTGTTCAACACCTTCACCTGAAACTTAACAACGCCCCGATACACTTCGTCGCCACCATGGCCCAACGTCCGAGTTTAAACATCTGACGCAGCAGATCGTCAGCTAAGTAAAAATCCGCGGGGGGAGAGGGGGGGGGTAAGAATGCCAGTCCCGCAACAGCACATCGGACGTGTTTACGGCGCAGCCTACCTGTCGCGAATCCGTTTGCAATGAGCTTCTGGTTTTGATTCAGAGATTTCGCACCATAGAATTGCAGCCTGTCGTAAGCACCCTGTTTCAAATCCGCCAACATATTTGACACACTCATGCAGGAAGCCATTCGAAAGGCATCAACACTGATCGAAGCTCTGGGCTGGATCCAGAGGTTTCGAAATCGATATATCGTCATCAAGCTGGGCGGCAGTACGCTCAGTGACAGTGATGCTGTCGACAGCCTGTTGACTGACCTTGTATTTATGGCAACTGTGGGAATGCGTCCTGTTCTGGTTCACGGTGGAGGTAACGCCATCAGCCGTGCGATGGGCGATGCCGGAATCGAACCACAGTTTGTCGAAGGACGCCGTTACACCGACAAAGCCACACTTGATATCGCTACACGGGTACTCGTCCATGAAATCTGTCCGTCAATTGTTGAAAAAATCAGCAGTCGGGGCGCCCAGGCAACAGGTCTTCACTTCGGATCTGAGAATGCACTCACTGCCGACCGGCTGAAGGTTTCCACAGCGGACGGCGGCATGACTGATCTTGGCCATGTCGGCCAAATCAGCCACGTCGACCACGACCTGCTGTCGCGGGTCTGCTCAACAGGCACAATTCCCGTCATTCCGAGTATTGCTTTGGACCGACGCGGCCATCGGCTCAACGTCAACGCCGATACCGCAGCAGCTGCCGTGGCTCAGGAACTCGATGCCGAAAAACTCGTTTTTCTAAGTGACATTCCTGGCATCCTGACGAACATTCATGACCCAAATACCCGACTTTCCCACGTCACCGCGACAGAGGTACGTGATTTGATTTCTGACGGTACAATCGCCGGAGGAATGGTTCCCAAAGTTCAGGCGGCGCTCGATGCGCTGACGGCGGGGGTCAGAAAAATCCACATTGTTGATGCAGGCATGCCCCATTCCGTCCTGCTGGAAATCTATTCTGACACAGGAGTGGGAACTGAGATCGTTGGTTAGTGTTCGTTGAACGGTCCGGAACGAATGCTGGCGACACCAAACACAAAACACAGAATCGGAAAGATCTAAAATGGCAACCGTGACGCCCCGCAGCAGCAAAGACACCATCGAACTTTTCGATCAGTTTGTCATCCCCAATTACACCCGATATCCGGTGTCTCTGGTCGAAGGCACCGGTTCCTGGGTAACCGATGCCGAGGGTCAGCGTTTTCTGGATCTTTTTCCGGGCTGGGGGTGCAATATCCTCGGATACTCTCCGCCGGCCGTTGTGGAGGCGATTCAGGAACAGGCCGCCCGGCTGATTCACGTTCCCAACACATGGTACATCGAACAACAGGGCCGTTTCGCTGAGTTTCTTTGTTCGCGCAGCTTTGGAAAAGCGTTCTTCTGCAATAGCGGAGCAGAAGCCAGTGAAGCAGCCATCAAACTTGCTCGACTACATGGATCGTCCAGGGGCCGCTACAGGATGATTACGTTCGAACGGGGTTTCCATGGCCGAACTCTGGGTGCACTCACGGCGACAGCTCAGCCCAAACACCACGAAGGCCTGGGCCCCCTCATGTCCGGTTTTCGCTACGCGGCCCTCAATGACCTGGATGCGGTGCGATCACTGGTCGATAAAGAGACCTGCGCCATCATGATTGAACCGGTCCAGGGTGAGGGAGGTGTCCGAATTCCGGATCGAGATTTCCTGCAGGGACTGCGAACGATCTGTGACGAAAACGAGATCCTTCTGATCTTCGACGAGGTCCAGACAGGCATGGGACGTACCGGGACCTGGTTCGGATATCAGCAGACCGGCGTCACGCCCGACATCATCACCATGGCCAAGGGCATCGCAGGTGGTGTGGCCTGCGGAGCATTGATTGCGCACGAAAGTATTGCTGCCGATCTGCGACCTGGAATGCATGCCAGTACATTCGGCGGAAATTCACTGGCAATGGCCGCCGGACTGGCAACCGGGGAAATCATTGAACAGGAAAACATCCTTCAACATGTCACCGACAATGCGTCTCATGCCCGAGAGCGACTGACGAATTTGAAAGCAGAATTGCCCATCATACGTGAAGTTCGTGTCTGCGGAATGATGATCGGAATCGATCTGAACATTCCGTCCGGTCCGGCTGTCGGTTTGTGTATGGAACGGGGGGTCCTGATCAATGCAACTCAGGAAACTGTCGTTCGTTTGCTGCCCGCGCTGAATATCGAACGTGAAGAATTCGATCAAGGCCTTGATACTGTCACCGAAGTTCTGCAGCTAATGGCCGAACAGCAGGGAGAATGATAACAGCAAATTCTCAGTGACCTGTCTCACAGAGACTCTGACGGAGCAATCCGTTCTGCCAACAAAACGGGGGGAGAACAGTTATTTTCCGTACGGGATGTCTGACGCTCGTACAGTCGCTGCATGCGGATCTGTTCCGAGCGGTCGCTCATCCGCGAAGTGTTTGTAACGACTGATCGAAATACGCAGATCAATCCGGCTGACGCAATCCTGATCCACTCCCGGATTCACGGGCCGATCGAAAACAGGTCATTCATGCAACAGTCACGGCTGTTTTCCGAACCGGCCTCGCTGTCATAGTATGGCCCCAATGTCGTTGAACGCCCCCTGATCGGCCCAGGATTCGTTGAACGCCCTTTATTTTTTCGACCGAGAGGTACTTAGGCGTGGATTTTTGGCAATAAACACGCCTGCGTCGTTACCTGTCTGGTGACTGAACTCCCTGACTGGAATGACACTAAATCCGGTGTAAATGCTGTCGCAGTCATCACCCGTCCCTTTGGAACAGTTCGTCGTGGATTCAATAACCAAGTCCACGATCTCCTGCCTCGTCTGGAAAATCCCCTAAAAGCTGATCAGCGAACATTGTGGCTGACCGGCCATTAACAGGACGGTTCCATGGCAACAATCTGTGCCGGTCGATGCTATCTCTCGGAAATTGATTCATTGCCCAGGACTCTTTACACGTATGGAAGTCCCCGGGTGGGTAACCACCGTTTCGTGAATTTTGTTGCACCCAACCCTACATGCCGGGTAAATAACAACGACATCGTGAACTGCGTTCCGCCTGCATGGATGGGTGATCGGCATTCCGGTCGGAAACTGTCCCTGGACCGGAGTCCGACGGTTTCACGACCGCGCCATGAATTTTTCGGAATGGCTGTAGAAGTTCAAAATCCACCACTTCGCTGATCATTCCATGAATTGCGACATCGAGTACATTCGCGAGGCAGTCGATGATCAGGTCAGCGACGATCTGCTTTGAACACACAGCACTAAACAACGTGTCCCAGGCCAAACCAGATGAAAATTCGAAAAGCAGTAATTACGGCAGCCGGAGAATATCATTCGAATTTGCCGCTGCAGAGTGTCGTCGACCGTGAAGGCCAGCCTGGCACTGTTCTGCATCGAACTCTCGACGAAGTGGTTGAAGCCGGCATTGAGCAGATCGCCATCGTCGTCCGTCCGGGACAGTCCGATCGATATCTCTCAGCAGCAGGCTCTCACGCCGCCCGCCTCGTATTCTTTGAGCAGGACAGTCCTCGCGGTTATGGCGATGCGATCCTGAGAACGGCCGATTTCGTCGGCAACGAAGCAATTTTGCACCTGGTATCTGATCATCTGTATGTCAGCAGCACTCAGAAAAGCTGTGCGGCTCAGTTGTGTGAGGTCGCAGCCGTTCATGAATGTTCGATTTCCGCGATTCAGGCCACCCGAGAAAATGAAATCATTCATTTTGGCACCGTTGGTGGCCGGCCGGTTGCTCAGCAGAGTCACCTTTACGAGGTCACCACGGTCGTCGAAAAGCCGACACCGACGATTGCGGAACAGGAACTCATCGTTGCCGGTCAGCGTTCCGGTTATTATTTGTGTCTGTTCGGAATGCATGTTCTCACACCGACGCTGTTTCGAATCCTCGAATCAAATCTCAGAGATGCCCCCGCCGAAGAACCTGTTGACCTTTCACAATCACTTGATCAACTGGCTCAGACGGAGCGTTACCTTGCGTTTGAAGTGGAAGGATCCCGTTTCAATACCGGCTATAAGTACGGTCTGATGCTGGCACAGCTGGCCATTTCACTGGGAGGGGTCGATCGGGATCTGATACTGACTGAACTGGTCAGACTGATGGCCCGCAGGTGAACGGTGATTCCTAACCATTCAGTACGGTTACACTGGTTCGATCAGGATTCACTACTTCAGCTCAACCCGGTGTCCGTGGTGTCCCTCTCACTTTCAGCAGTCCGGTAAGAGTCTGACAGAAATACACTATGTCTGAATTCCTGAAGGTCATTACGTCTTCCGATCCGGATGTCCGGAACCGCTCACTGGACGTGATTTGTGAGCATCTTGGGGAGCACGAACTTCTAAGCGGCTGCGAAGAGCTCGATCAGTTTCGTCGCCGCTGCCACAATCTTTATCAGCGGGTACGGGCTCTGTTTTTTTTGTATGCGATCTATCGGTTTCATGTTCCACCGAAATTAACAGACCGCGAAACAGGACATATCCCCTTCCGTGGTTACGAGCAGATGCTCAACCGGCGTTATCCGGAAGCAATTGACACCTTGACGGCGTGGCAGTCGAAAGAAGGGCTGACGACGACGCTGGCCAGTGCTCTGGCAGAAGCATACCGCCGTCTGGCGTTCCAGACTCTTGCAGACCAGGTGAGAAGAAGCGTAAGGACTTTCCGGGGAAATCAGTGGATGTTTCGCTGCGGACACCCGGACGATGTCCCGTTGAGAATCCGTCCGGAGTTACTCCAAATCAACGCTTCAACCGGCATGTTCCCGGTCCTGCAGGAACGAACCGCCGTTCGCATGGATTTTACCCATGGAGGCTGGAGCGATATTTTTTTTCTGGGCATGGATTTTCCCGAAGGAGCACGAGTCATCAATGCCAGTGTCGATCTGGCCGTACAGGGACGCCACGCAACTCCCGAACCTCCCATCGACTGCTGTCTTCGCGTCATCGACGAACCGCTGCTGAGACTGGTCAGCATTGATCTTAACTCAAAGGCAGACATCCACGATGTCAATGAGATCTTCGACTTCGCACGGGATCACCTCGGACTGCTGAAAGCTGCCGTGATCGCATCTGGCCTGATCCCTCCTGGTATGGAAAGTGGTGGAGCCCGGGTCTCTGACGTTTTCACCCGAATCACCGGTCCCGGCAGGGGGCTGGAAATCGTCAGCCGCGTCAATGACATCCCCAAGGGATCGCGTCTGGCTGTCAGTACAAATTTACTGGGTTCGCTGATCTCAATCTGTATGCGGGCCACTGGTCAGGTTTCCAGGTTGACAGGCGCTTTGACCGAATCAGATCGGCGCATCGTGGCCGCTCGCGCCATACTTGGCGAATGGCTGGGCGGTTCCGGCGGCGGCTGGCAGGATTCCGGGGGCGTCTGGCCAGGCATCAAACTGATTGAAGGAGCCGTTGCCCGACAGGGTGATCCGGAATTCGGCATCAGCAGAGGTCGTCTGATGCCTCAACACTCGGTCTACGATGAATCGGAAGTCAGTAAAGCCGCCAGAAATAAGCTCCAAAAAAGTCTGGTACTTGTGCACGGCGGAATGGCCCAAAACGTCGGACCGATCCTCGAAATGGTAACCGAAAAGTATCTGCTGAGGAGCAGAACGGAATGGCAGGCACGACACCAGGCCGTCGAACTGCTGAATCAGATTGATTCGGCGCTGCGAACGGGAGATATCCCCGCTGTCGGACATGCGACTCATCGAAATTTTCACGATCCGCTCCAAAAGATTATTCCGTGGTGTTCAAACGCCTACACCGAGGAAATCATCGCACGGTGTCAAACGGAGTATGGCAAACAGTTCCATGGATTCTGGATGCTGGGCGGAATGGCAGGGGGGGGCATGGGATTCATTTTTGACCCTGCTGTCCGTGATCAGGCCTGCACATGGCTGCATCAAACAATGATGGAGGTGAAAACATCCATGCAGGAATCCGTGCCGTTTGCAATGGACCCGGTCGTGTATGATTTTTCGATCAACGACCGCGGCACATCGGCTGAGCTGTGCTCGTGTGATGAGATGCCGGACGGTTACTCCGCACTGATGATTCCGGAACTGCTGAGACAGGACATCAACTCTCTTACCCCAATGACCCGACGATTGCTGGAACGCGCCGGAGACCGTTGCCGCCAGGGACAAAATCACGCCGGTCTGCCGATGCGTCTGATCAACCGAATCCTGCCTGGTTCCGCAACAGAATCCGGCACCACGGTGTCCATTGAACAACTTTTGCAAAAGAATGGATTTGACCGGGTGACTCATGAAAAAATCCGGGACGACATCAGGTCAGGCAGGCTGGGTCTCGCACAAAATCGACTATCAACAGCTGTGACTATCGAAGATGTCCGGGATGAAGACGTTGTTGATGTTCGAAAAACTCAGTCCGAATCCGTCATTGCTGCGGGGCGTCAGGCACTTCGTCAGGGACAGGCCGGTGTCATTACCCTCGCCGCAGGCGTGGGAAGTCGCTGGACCCAGGGAGCCGGAGTGGTCAAAGCCCTGAACCCGTTCTGTCGACTTGGCGGTCGATTTCGATCTTTTCTCGACATTCATCTAGCAAAATCACGCCAAACCGCCGGTGACTACTCTGCAACGCCACTGCACGTAATTACTACCGGATATCTCACCGACATGTCGATCCGCCGCTGGGTTCAAAACAACGCTACGGACAGTCAGGTGTTTGTCTCAAAAGGTGTGTCCGTAGGACACCGCATGATTCCTACCGTTCGGGATCTGCAGTTTGCCTGGGAAGAAATGCCGCAGCAGGTTCTGGATGAACGACAGGAGAAAATGCGTTCAAGTATTCGTTCGGCACTTATCAGCTGGGCCCGCATCTCAGGCGAAGCATCGGATTACACCGATAATCTCCCGCTGCAGCGTCTGCATCCGGTGGGACACTGGTACGAAATTCCAAACCTCCTGCTGAACGGAACACTGCACAGAATGCTGATACGGCAGCCGGAACTGCAGTATCTCATGCTGCACAACGTCGACACACTGGGCGCAAATCTTGATCCAGGCTGTTTGGGTCAGCACATCAGTGCGGACTGTGATTTGTCGTTTGAAGTTATCAGTCGCAGACTGGAAGATCGAGGTGGCGGTCTGGCGCGGGTCGACGGAAAGGTTCGACTGGTGGAAGGTCTTGCTATGCCGCGTGAACAGGATGAATTCAGTCTGTCGTACTACAACTCACTGACGACCTGGATCACGATCGATCGTTTGCTGAATATTTTTGGTCTCTCACGGAAAGATCTGAACAGTCCCGATCGAATCAGTCATGCCGTTGCTGAGGTAGCAGATCGGATCCCTACCTACATCACCCTTAAAGAAGTCAAAAAACGCTGGGGACGCGGTCAGGAAGATGTCTTCCTCGTCTCTCAGTTCGAAAAACTCTGGGGCGACATGACCGCGTTGAATGACGTGAACTGTCAGTTTCTGGTTGTACCGACAATGCGCGGACAACAGCTGAAGGATCCTGCTCAACTCGACGGCTGGCTGCGAGACGGCACGGCAGCCCATGTCGAATCACTCGCCGTATGGGAGTGATTCCGATGCGCACATACCCTGCATGACGTCCTCCCTATGCCGCACCGCCGCAGCATTTTCCGGCTTTGTTCCGCAAAAGGAAATATGAAAAATCCCGTTTGAGGACATTGCGGCAGGATGGAAGTGTCCATTGACCGCTCGACTACGGACACAGAAACACATGACTGCCTTTATGCAACCGCCGGATAACCTCTCACACGCCTTCGGTGTTTGAACGAATCAACAAAGCAGCAATCCCGGAACCGGCAGATTGCATATGCCCGACAACAACGGACAAATATTACTCGTCCAGAATTTCTTTTTCCTTTGCCTCCGCCCGGGTGTTCACCAGACCCTCATGCTTTTTGGTCAAATCCTGGACTTTTTCTTTCGTTTGATCACGCTCATCTTCGGTCATGGACTTGTCCTTTTGTGCCTGGTCAGCCTGCTTGTTTGAATCGCGTCGGATATTGCGAATCGAAATGCGCGCCTCTTCGGCCAGTTCTTTAATACGACCTGCCAGCTGCTTCCGGCGATCCCCGGACAACGGGGGAATATTCAAACGGATGACACGCCCGTCGTTATTTGGAGCCAGCCCCAGATCACTTCCCTGAATCGCCTTTGCGATGCTGTCGAGCGAGGACGTATCAAAAGGCCGAATCATGATCTGCTGAGGTTCAGGAACACTAATATTTGCTATCTGCTTCAACGGTGTGGAAGATCCGTAGTAGTCGACTTTAACAGAATCCACCAGCCCAGGGTTGGCACGTCCTGTGCGAATACCAGTGAGCGCGGCAGCCAGATGGTCCACCGCCTTCTCCATCCGGTCTTCTGCATCCAGTAATATCTCATCCTGGTCCATTGATATCTTCCTCTTTACCCAAAGTATTCCAGACACCTGCTGTACCCGATAACTATCGTATCCGACAGAGCCTGAGATTCAATTCGAAGCAGTTTCCGACTCAGCGAACGCCAGCTCCAAACACGTCGTGCGTAACGGCCCCAATCCATATTTGCGCAGTGTTCCTGATCACAACATCCCCGGTACAGACACCACATAGATTAACAGCCGGGTTGTTACATGGTTTTCACAGCAGAAGCTCGCTACTGCACTGTCTGAAATTGAACAGCAGGATGTTTTGACGAAGTCTGCTCCGGCCGGCCTGGATAACATCCCCAAAGCTAAATGAGTCCCCGGAGCGTGCCCGAACAAATCCACACACCCGATATATCTGCCGGTCTGTTTGCTGCGCAACCGCAGTACCCCGGGAATGACTCATTCCAGTGCACGACATGCTCAACAGCCCCTGCTGAATCCTGAGCTGAAACCTCAAAGGCGGACAAGTCAGATTTCATCAGTCGAAGCCAGGCTTCACCGGTTTGTCACCGCGGGACAAACACAGGTCACGTTTCCAGAGTCCCGAAGAACCGTTTGTCACCTGTCGTCCACTTGCACCGTTTCATTCTGAGACATTTGCTCCGACGATATTTCCTCGGAGTAACGATCGACCGGAATTTTCGGTCCGCGCATGGCTGACTCGGTCACCTGCTCAATACGCATCAACTGATCACCCAGCACGTTGATGCGGCGAGACACATCGTTGTTGTTCTGCTCAATGCCGCCGGAAACCAGGTTGATAATACCGAGGAACAGCATCATCTGGGCCACAGTCGTGACCAACCAGCCTGTAGGTGTGTATTCCGAATAGCCCCCAAAATGGCCGTAGATAACAATCGCAGTGCCAACCGTCAGTCCCAGGACTCCGACATATGCCAGAAACTGTCCTGTTAGTGACGTAAGACTTGACCGTTGCGGAGGTGAGATATCGAAGTGTGGTCCACGGAGTTCTTCAGGCCCGTGTGATTCATCAACGTAACGCTGTCGATTGCGGCCCTCAGCCCGTATACGACCGCCGACATGTGTCAAATCAGATAATTCCTCGGCAGAATCAATACGAACTCGACGAGTCACCGGTGCACCCTGTATCCGCTGATCGTGAACGGAAGTCTCTTCTGTGGGTATGCGTATGTCACTGTCCGGCTTCGCTTTGCCTGGACGGTCAACACGAAGGTGTTTCTGCACGAGGTCACTTCCTTGCTGTGGAGTTTCCGACTGCAGCTGAACGGTCGGTAACGCTGAAGACGCATACCGACGATTCAGTGTGGGTCTGATCTGCCGCCGCCTTCTCTGTTTAATCGACTGTTTACGATCCTGAGACTCAGCAGAACCGGTAAAATCAGCCTTTTCTGATTCTGCAAAGGAACCCTGCTCCTGAGAGTTTGCCGATTCAACTGATTGGTCAGTACGCAGCATTGAAAGTCGAGGAATGTTCTGCGTTTCGGGATCATCGCCGGAAGTTTTCAGCTCCTGTTCCGGCACAGATGCAGCCGATTCCGACTGTCGATTGGCAGGTTCCATACGGATGATGTGCGCAGGTTCGTCGGCAGTCTCCGAATTAGTTCCGTCATCAGGAACAGATTCCGTGGTCCCGGTCGTTGCAACCGCAGACACCCCCGGTGGGTGCAACTGCGACTGCCCGATCTGCTCCAAGTCCCCGGACGCCGAATCTGCGACCGCTGAGTCTTCTACGGTTTCTGCAGAACGTGTCGGTTCCGGGAGAGGTGGCACCGGTGGAAAACTGGAAATCTGATCCAACAGATCGGTCGTTGACCACTTCTGCAGAATGTCGCGTGCCTGGCGTACAGCGGTCGATTCCGTTGTCCCGGAGCCAACCAAAGCGTGGCACCTGGCACAGCGCAACCGTCCACTCTTGGGGTCGGTCTCAGCCGGAGCATCCGTGCTGCATTGCCAGCATTTCATAAGATTGTTCCTGCCCACAGAACCTTCAGGCACCTGAGTTTTAGCCCTGGGACGCTGATTTCGACAAGATCATTCCTCCAACCGACAATCCCTGTACGGACCGGACCATCCGGAGTTTCCCGTCCGGTCGGTTGCAATCCCACGGAACAACAAGGGGTCTTTGTTGTCAGACGATTGAATTGAACGGTCCCGGAATTAAGACTGACGGAGGATTTTGGCGAGTTGGCCAGGAATGATTAACGGTCCCTTCAAGTCACGAAAACACCGTTTTTTTTCATAATTAAGGCACTTCAGGACCTGTCAAGGACTGACCTCTGACGGAACAGTAAAAGATGCGACCGGCTTTCACCCGGCAATCTGTTGATTACCAACTGTTTGTCCTTCGACGAACAGCGACAGAATGCAGACAGGCGTTTCAACTGTCCCCTGTTGCACAATTGCCAGGGCAACTGTGGAAGTGGGGTAAATTGAGTCGACCGCCTATTCGCACGTGCCCGATGGTGCCACAGAATCCATGCAGCCCGATTTTGAAGTACCGCAATCAATTGAGTACCCGGAAATACCTGCATGGGGACTCCTGAACCGCGCAGCAACTTTGATTCCCGGGCGTTTGGCGTGCCACTACAAAAATCCGGAGGCGTGATCGGCCGGGAAACAATGCTGGCCGTTCTTCCTTTTTACCACAGTTACGGAATGTCGGCCACGGTCCTCAGTGGTGCGGCCTGTGTCGCGTCACTGTACATCGATCACAGATTCAATGTTCGTCAGGTGATTCGAAGAATCGAGAAACAACGTCCAACCATTTTCCATGCCGTCCCGACGATGTTGATTGCCATGAACAATCACCTCCGAAAACATTCGGCGGATCTCATTTCCGTCAAATGGGTCATGAGCGGTGGTGCAGGTCTGCCGGTTGAAGTCGCTGAAGAATTCGCATCGCATACCGGTGGTATGGTCGTGGAAGGTTACGGACTTTCAGAAGCTTCTCCTGTCACACACGCGGGCCCGCTGAACATCCCATCCGAAAACGGAACCATCGGACTGCCAATGCCCGATCGTGTGCACTGATGACGAAGAAACGCACGTTTTGCCAGGGGAGACCGGTGAACTGCTGATCAAAGGGCCACAGGTCATGTTGGGGTACTGGAACAACGACAGTGCCACCGCACATGCTGTTCGCGACGGATGGCTGTATACAGGTGATCTGGCACAACAGCTCCCAAACGGTTTCTACAGGATTGTCCAACGCAAAAAAGACCTGATTATCACATCCGGCATCAACGTGTATCCACAGGAAGTCGAAGAAGCCCTGCTCACGTACCCCGGTGTAAAGGAGGTTGCCGTGGTAGGAATTCCCGATCAGGAACGCGGTGAAATCCTCAATGCCTGCTTCCTCATGGAATCAAACAAACAGTGGAAACCGGAGGAGATCCACGCATGGTGCAGAGAAAACCTGTCCGCTCAGAAGAGGCCTCGTGTCATCGAACATTTTCCGAACGGCCTGCCCCCAAAATCCCTTGGCAAACTCCTGCGGCGTTAACTGCGGAAAGTAGAGTACACAGCCAGCACCGAAATCTGAAAACAGGGTCACTCACAACAAATAAAAACATCATTACAAGCAGGATTGCTACAATTGATACACCGGTATGGTCACAGCATAAATGCTGCTCAACAACCGTTACATTGCTCACGGATCTCCGACCCTCACCTGATGTTCATGTTATTACTTCTATGCTCTATAGTTGTGGACCGTGACGCACACCGATGCATCCAGGTGTGTCTGTTACACTGAAATAAAATGCCTCACTGACTTACAAGCCGGAGATGAGCCTGATGAGCACCGTTGTTGAAGAAAGCACGTCGACAGCTCCGGAAGTCACAGAACAGCAGTCCCGGGCTCTTGCAGAAGCATCACGGGAGACTGAATGGGTTCATCCAAGTTTCATGAAGGAACTGTTTCTGGGCAATTTCCGGTTTAACCTGATTGCCCCGTATCCTGAACGGACTGAATGGCGTCCTGAATTCGAAGAGTACTTCGAGAAATTCAGCTCCTTTCTGCGGGACTCGTGGGATCCTGTTCAGACGGACGCCAGCGGTGAATACAACACGGAACATCTGGCCGAACTGGCAAAGCTCGGCGCCTTCGGCATGAAAATCCCAAAAGAGTACGGTGGACTGGGTTTCGATCAGCTTGAGTACGCACAGATTATGGAACTGCTGGGCTGTTACGACGGAAACCTGACAGCTCTGCTTTCGGCACATCAGTCTATCGGAGTACCGCAGCCTCTTAAACTATTTGGATCCAATGAGCTCAAACAAAAATACCTGCCACGTTGTGCGGCCGGAGACATATCTGCATTCGCTTTGACCGAACCGGATGTGGGATCTGATCCTGCCAGACTGACGACCAGTGTCCGCATGAACGAGGACGGTAATGAGTTCATTCTCAACGGAGTTAAACTCTGGTGTACAAACGGTACGCTTGCAAAGCTGCTGGTCGTCATGGCAAAGCATGAAGAGTCCGGCCGAATTTCTGCATTCGTTGTGGAAACGGACTGGGACGGTGTGTCGGTTCAGCACAGATGCCGGTTTATGGGACTCAAAGCACTGGGGAACGCGGTCATCACATTTGAAGACGTCAGAGTTCCCGCCGGAAACATCATCGGGGAAGAGGGACGCGGACTTAAGATCGCCCTGACGACACTCAATGACGGTCGCCTGTCTATTCCAAACACCTGTGTTGGACTGTCCAAAAGCGCTCTAAAAATCGTTCGTGAGTGGGCAAGCACCCGTGTTCAGTGGGGTGTTCCCATCGGTAAGCACGAAAGCATTGCACACAAAATCAGTGAAATTGCTGCAACGACATTCGCGATGGAATCAATCGTCAAGCTGACAAGCTACCTGGCAAACGACAAGAAGCTGGACCTTCGCCTTGAAAGCGCTGCCTGCAAGGAATGGAATACCGTACAAGCCTGGAAGATAATCGACGATACGATGCAGATTCGTGGTGGACGCGGTTACGAAACCGCAACCAGTCTTCGTGATCGGGGCGAAGAGCCGATTCCCGTGGAACGCATGATGAGGGATTCCCGCATCAATCTGATCTTCGAAGGATCCTCCGAGATCATGCATCTGCTGATGGCAAGAGAAGCAGTCGACAAGCATCTGTCGGTGGCCGGAGCCATGATCGATCCAAAATCAACCGCGGCCGACCGATTGAAGGCCCTGCCTTCAATCGGTGCTTTTTACTCCGGCTGGTATACCACTCGATGGTTGAAAGGCGTGTTCACACCATGGTACGGAGCATACGGACGCTGGAGCGGACATCTGCGGTTCATCCACCGATCGGCGGCAAAACTGGCCAGGGAAAGCTTCCACGGGATGGCCCTGTTCCGGGAAAAGCTGGAACGTCGCCAGATGTTCCTGTTCCGTCTGGTCGATGTCGTCAATGAGTTGTTCGCCATGTCCGCGACAATTTCGCGAGCAATCACCCTGGAGCAACGAGGGGCTGCAGAAGCTAAACAGGCGGCTGAACTGGCTGACGCGTTCTGCCGCAGCAGTCGGCGCGTCGTTAAACGCCGGTTTAAGGAACTCTGGAACAATGATGACGCGACAAAAGTAGCCGTTAGTCGCAAAGTTCTGGACGGCTCATACCGATTCATGGAGTCCATGCCCGAAACCCTGGAAGAGGACACACACCGAGCCTGAAACCGAAACAGGTTTCCGGTCATAGACTTCATTTTTTGCGACGCCTACTCAATCAGGGCATGATGACGCTGATTATGTGCGTCTTCCGGACACTTCAATCACAATCTGAAGAGTGTATTTCCGGAACACAATTGACCAGCAACTCTTACACGGCGGCCGTGAGATTCAGGTAACGCATGTGTGGTGCAGCGTCGGACATTTCCGGCTCCGTTTCATCACAAAGACGCATCGCACAGCTCGTCATCTCCAAAAGGAGTCCAGGCTACTGTCCGAGAAACCAAACTCAAATGCGGTGCTCGCCGGGGAGGTCGATGCCCCGAGGAGTTTCGGTACAGCCGACACAATTATGAATATCAGGGTGTGACTGGGATTTGAAGCAGCGCAGAAGACAAGTTACTTTCTTAAGCGTGTCATCGGAACCGGAGACCCAGGCAACCTCAGCGGTTCCAATTAGTTTGCTGGTTCACCCCTCTCCAGAACCGCTAATCATGGCCGTGGTTTTAACGATGCTGTTCGTGGCGGGGAATGAACGGGACCGCCTCCAGGACGCTCTTTAAAGCCGGCCGATTGACAAGGGTGAGCGGGGCGCAATAATCCAGCAGCAACCGAAGGATTTTCAGAAATAAAGTAAGCACCGGAGCAGCCGTTGACTCGACTCAGGAAACGCATTCCTCTGTACCTGCAGGACCACGAACGTGATG
Source organism: Fuerstiella sp. (assembly GCA_022447225.1). NCBI lineage: Bacteria > Pseudomonadati > Planctomycetota > Planctomycetia > Planctomycetales > Planctomycetaceae > Fuerstiella > Fuerstiella sp. The sequence continues at coordinate 103,241 of JAKVAZ010000009.1, forward strand.
GACTGCGCGCTGCAGGCCGATTCAATGCAGAACTGATGGATTCTCTTCGACCGCACGTCGTGCCGGGAACAACGACGCTCCAGCTCGATAAAATGGCCTATCACTACACGCGGGACCATGGTCATACGCCGGCCTGTCTCGGCTATCATGGTTATCCCAATACGATTTGCACAAGTATCAACGAAGTCGTGTGCCACGGGATCCCGAATGACATTCCACTGAAGGAGGGCGACATCGTCAACGTCGATCTCACAACGATCGTTGACGGCTGGTACGGCGATCAGTCAGAAATGTTCATGATCGGGCCTGTATCTGAAAAGGCCAGTCGCCTTGTACAAACGACGTTTGAGGCTTTGTTTAGAGGAATTCGTGCCTGTACTCCTGGATGCCGGGTGTCCGATATCGGGCGAACTATTCAGACGTTCGCACAGAAGGCCGGATACTCGGTTGTACGTGAATACCAGGGACACGGAATCGGTCGAGAGTTCCATCAGGATCCTGGAATTCCGCACTTCTTTGACCTGGCATCCAGTCGGAATCTTCTTAATCCGGGAACATGCTTCACCATCGAACCCATGCTGAATACGGGTCGATGGAAGACACGTGTGGATAAATCCGACAACTGGACGGTACGAACCATGGATGGTTCGCTGTCGGCTCAGTTTGAACACACAATCCTGATGACTGAAGACGGACCGGAAATTCTGACACTGACACAGGGTGGCCCTCAGGAGGGCGACATCACAGGCAAACCGAGTGTCCGTTAGACCCGAGAATAAATAAAAACATGTTTCCTCTTTCATTCACATCAAAGTTTTTGCATTCAGGCTTGTCGAAATGCGACAGGCCTGTTTATTGATTCAGTTCAGTTTTTAGTTTGACCGTGGTGCACGAGGCACAGCACCGCTGTATTGTTTGTACATGACTCCTGTTATGGCAGTCGATCGTGGCTTACGCGGAATGAAAAGCCCAGATCTTAAAACACACTGCACCACCGCTGATGCCGGCTCGATCCGCTACGCCGACACTCGGCGTAATCCCCACCTCCGTTTGTTTACCGGACACCTGCCAGGCGCGTACCCCTGATGAACAATCCAGGACTGAGCACCGTCGCAAAACGAGCGTCAGGCCAGGCAATCAGCTACCTGATGCAGGCCCTCTTTCAGCACTCGGACTGTATCTCCCTGGCGGCCGGTTTCGTCGATGAGTCGACCCTGCCGACACAACTCGTGATTGATTCGACACAGCGAATTTTAACACAGGATGCGGACGGCAGATCGAAACTGCAATACGGCACCACACCGGGTGTCGAGTCTCTGCGTGCCATCTTTCGCAGTCACCTGTCGGAACTCGAAAACAATCCAGACATCAACAGTCTGCCACTGGACCGCATTGTGCTGACCACAGGATCACAGCAGTTGCTGTGTCTACTGACTCAGGCGCTGTTCGAACCCGGTGACATCTGTCTCGTCGCAGCTCCAACGTATTTTGTCTATCTCAGCGTCCTGGAAGGTACAGGAGCCGAAGTTATTCCTGTTCCGACAGATCACAAAGGAATGAAGCCGGACGGACTCGAATCCATTCTCCGCAATCTCACGGATCAGGGACGACGCCATCGTGTCAAGCTGGTCTATGCAGTGAGTTATTACGACAACCCGTCGGGAATCAGTATTTCCGGTGACCGACGTCAACAACTGGTACAAATGGTGCAGAAGTGGTCATCGCCCCAACAGCCACTGTTCCTTCTGGAAGACGCAGCGTACCGCGAGTTACGCTATGAGGGCCCCGTACTGCCAAGTCTCTGGTCATTCGATGACAGTGCGGAAACAGTGATCCTGACTCAGACGTTTTCCAAATCCTTTTCCCCGGGACTTCGAGTCGGCTTCAGTGTGCTGCCGGAAACCCTGATCAAACCGGTCTGTGACCTCAAGGGAAATGAAGATTTCGGATCGTCACGATTCAATCAGCATCTCATCGCCGATGTTCTGCAATCCGGTTCCTACGCTGCTCATCTGAAGCAGGTCATTGCCGGTTATGAGCTTAAACGTAATGCCATGCTGTCCGCAGCCGCAGAATTTTTTTCTGATATTCCTGATGTCGACTGGTTCCGTCCTTCCGGGGGACTCTACCTCTGGATGACACTTTCGCCGAAAATTCGCACCGGCTTCGACAGCCGATTATTCGAATACGCCACCCAAACAGCTAAGGTAATCTATGTTCCCGGCGAACTGTGCTATCCGACATCGTGGGAAGGCCGCCCTCGCAACCAGATGCGACTGAGTTTTGGTGTGGAGTCTCCGGCAGCTATTCGAGACGGTCTGCGGCGTCTGGCCTGTGCCGTTCGCCATGTGACGGATCATTCGTGATGTCACTCGGTGCCACAAACTGGAAACCAGGCTGCTCAATCGAAATGATTCAGCTTCGTGCCTGTCTGCAGCAGTGCATTCGTGATTTCTTCAGCGATCATGCGTACATGGAAGTCGAGACACCTCTGCTTTCACATGACGTCATTATTGATGCAAATCTGGATCCGTTCGAACTGTCGGTCGCCGGAGAAAGAATGTATCTGCAGACCTCTCCGGAAGCGGCAATGAAACGTCTGCTGGCGGCCGGGAGTGGCAGCATCTTTCAAATCACAAAATCGTTCCGTGCGGCAGAACGGGGAGTCCTGCACAATCCGGAATTCACAATGGTTGAATGGTACGGACTGGAGACCTCTTGGCGGGATCAGATCGCGATTACAGAACAGCTGATCCGCAGAGCAGCCGACTGCATTTCGGAGCAGTTCCCTACTCAACTCAGCCCCAATCAATTTGAAGTCACCACCTACCAACAGGCATTTGCAACGATTCTGAACATTGATGCGTTGACGGCCCCGACCGGTCAACTGCAGAAATATGTGGCCGATATTCAGCCCGGTTCTGCGATGCCGGACGATCGGGATGACCTGCTGAATCTCCTGCTTGCAGCTAAAATTGAACCCCGATTGGGACGACGCGGTCCGGAATTCCTGATCGATTATCCAGTTTCGCAGGCGGCACTTGCCGAAACCTCCGAGGATGATCCTCGCGTGGCCCGCCGGTTCGAACTTTATGTCTCGGGAACCGAAATCTGTAACGGATACCAGGAGCTCACCAATCCCGAAGAATTACATTGGAGGAACATCCGTGCAATGGCCCGGCGCAGGCAGCTCAATCTGACGCCGCTGTCCGGTGCCCCAGGCCTGATGTCCGCCATGTTATCCGGTCTGCCACACTGTTCGGGCGTTGCACTCGGGTTTGACCGACTGCTGATGGTCCTGTCCGGATGCAACTCACTGGATGAATGCCTGCCATTTCCGATAGAACGGGCATGACCGGTCATTCATTCCTGAATTTCAATGATCCGTCACGCCTGACCGGTCGTTTGCTCTCTGGCGTGTCACTTCCGTGATCGTTACCCTGCGTACGGAAAAAGATCTCATTTGCCGATGGACGGATCGAAAGATTCAAACGGCAGAGCCTCAGAACTGGAACATCATTCATGGCTGATGAGCACACATCCGGCGGCGAAACCCGTCCCGAACACATGCGTGTCGCCACCGGCACGAATCCTGAACCGGTGTTCCTGGTCAGTTATCCCAAAATCGTCTTCCTTTACCCGACAGTGTTTGCAGCGATTTTCGGCGTGATTTACATGTGGGCAAAAGGCAACGATCCTGCTGCCGAATACGCGACCCTGCCTGCTCGAATTTTCCTGATCACTCTTTCAGTCAACCTTGTGGTCATTAGTTTCGACTTCCCCAGAACCACCTCGCTGACGTGGTTTTTTGCAATACTCGCGATGTGCGTGGGACTGTGGACCATGTTCCATCTCAACGCCGAAATCGCTCCCTGGGTCAGCAAACAACTTGCACGGATCACTCCCGGGGCTAATGCCGCATTTTATGTCATCTTTACGCTCAGCATCATATTCCTGTTCCTGTGTGTAATGGTGAGTCGTCGGTTTGACTATTGGGAAGTCCGTGGTAACGAGCTACTGCATCATCACGGGATACTCAGCGACCTGGAACGTTTTTCATCACCCAATCTGCGAATCGACAAGGAAATCAATGACGTCTTTGAGTATCTGCTGCTGCGGTCCGGTCGATTAATTCTGCATCCCAGTCAGGAGCGGCGGGCCATCGTGCTTGAAAACGTAATGTTCATCAGTCAGAAAGAAGAACGGATTACGCGCATGCTGGGAGCACTGCAGGTACGTGTTCGTCACGACCACGATCACTCGTAAGCACACCCTCAAGCTGAATACTGATTAAATGCCGTCGCGAAAAAAGAAGGCCGACAATTCTGCGGATAAACACCCGGTTTCTCTGGAAACCGCCCTGGACGAACTGAACGGGATTGTTAATGAACTGGAATCAGGACAGCAACCGCTGAGTAACGCACTGGACAGATTTGAACGTGGGATGCGATTACTCAAAGACTGCGACTGTCAGCTGGAAAATGCGGTCCGTCGCATTGAAATCGTCCGCCGTATGGATGAGGACGGGGTGAACGTCGAACCATTCGACGCAGCCGCCACAGCTGATCAAAAGCCGTCAGAATCCACCGACACTGCAGGCTCCGGAAATCTGTTTTAGAATCCGATCAGCGTCCGGTTTCGGTGTTGTGCTCGCGCGGCCGCGTTTGTTTCCGGTAACGCTGACTCACCGTGCGGAGCAGTTGCAATTCCGTCGGGTTAAGCGACTTCTCACCATCACGATGAATACGTTCCAGAATCGCGTCCACCTGTTTTTCTTCATCTTCGCGATCTGCTGCCTGCTGTCGCTGCCGCTCAGATTCCTTTCGATCCAGCATGCTGGATCGAGCAATCAATTCGTCTGTATCGGTATCTTGGCTGTGACTTCGAAATGATTCGAAATATTCGATTTCTGTCTCCATCTCTGAGTATCCATCATGATCATCTTCTTCGGATCCAGACCGAAAATAGCCAGCCGGGGCCGAGTTCAGACCAATCTCTTGCAGATGAATGATGATGACAAAGCTGGCCAAAGCAACGATGGCACTCTGATCGAAAATGAATCCCCCCATCAAACCAAACAGGCTGAACACAAGTCCCAGCCTCAGCAGAACAGCGTTGACATCAACGGAATCGTACCGCGCCGAAAGGAACGACTGCAAAACGCGTCCGGCATCAAAGGGGACGATCGGCAGGAGATTCACACACAGCAAAAGCAGGCTGGCAGAATAGATCATTTGTACGACGGTCACAGACAGAGAATCCGTTTCCGGTACCAGCCGCAGATTCGTACCTGAGAAATAGCCAAACACTTCTGCTTGAGCTCCGATATGTCGGAGCAGCAACAGGCAGATCAGGGCAATCACAAGATTAACCAGCGGACCGATCATCTGGACCCGTGCCCGGACGGCAGGGGCTGCACCGCTGGCCTGACCTGTCAGAGTGCCAAGCGGCCACAACACCACATCTGTAATCTTGATACCGTTCACCTGAGCAACGAAGATCTGTGCCAACTGGTGGATCACGACACTCGACAGAAGAACGGCGCCGGCTAGAAGTCCCAGCGTCACACTGCCCAGACGCCATATCATCGCAGCGATCACGACGAACATCAGCAGACTTAGACGAACCCGGACACCGCGCGGTTCACCGAGTGACAGTGAAAGGCTCAAAATGCTCTGTGTGGGATACATCCGTAAAAGTGTAACCGGGGATAATGAACAAAAACACGGCTGATTTCATAAAAACGTCAGTCCACCGCCCCGTTCCTTTGGACGTTTTGTTGAACGTCTCCCGATCTGCCGCTGGCTCAATTGGACTGCGCCACCTCTCCCACCACATTGGCGGGGTTCCGGGGATCAGCGGCCACGACGGCGATGGTCTCGACGGTAAACGTCTGTCCAGGACGGTCGGGAGTACTACTGACAGGGTAACTCCTGTTTCCGCTATTTACCTGACGTCTGAAAGTACCGGAACTGCTAATGATCACATCAAGCGAGGTTCGAAGTCCGTCCGAGTTAGTACGGACTCCGTCAAACCACCAAATATCTTGGCCCGGTATTTTACGAGGGATGGCCCGTGCGGCTCTGCGATAGTGGTCACTGATTGCCTTCTTCTCACGTTCATCCCTGGGTGTGACCGTGGAAAGCGTATAGTAGACCCGTGTTCCAACATCAGTATCCTGACTCTCTCCAACTTCATCTCTGATCACCAACTCAGTCGCTAACTGAGGCCTTGCATCCCGGTAGAGTCTCGGTTCCGACGCAGCATCTCTGGCAATTTCGCGATCGGATGAAGATTCGCTCAACTGTTCACGCAAACCACGAACCACGTCCCATGTCGCTTCGACCCAGGATACATGGGCCGGATCAGGCGACTGTGTCTTCCTTTTTCCTGGCGTTGGTTTTCGCAGGCGCGGCAACGACTTCAGGACAAGCAAATGTCCAGGGTCACGCGTTCGCATTCCATAGAACCCTGAATTTTGCAGGGCGTATGCGCCTTTGTCGTGGTACTCCGTAAAAAGCTGAAATGTTGAATGTCGCAACGCGCGATTAGGTAACACGCTGGCGAGCAACAACACAGACTGGCCGGTTGACAGATCTGTGACAGATTTCAGCTGCTGTTGAACGGCCGCAATCAGAGTCCTGTCCCGAAACACCGGTATCACACGTTCGATCGCACCGGGTGGAAGGTGCATTCCCCTGCGTGTCCGTGATGATAAACCGGCTGCACCCGATGAAGCAGCACCGCTCTGCACCCCTGTGACCTGTCCCGGTAATGGAGCACCCTGAACCATACCGGTCGGAGCACCTGCGCCATAACCAGTCGGAGCACCCTGAACCATGCCGGTTGGAGCACCTGCGCCATAACCAGTCGGAGCACCCTGAACCATACCGGTTGGAGCACCCGCGCCATAACCAGTCGGAGCACCCTGAACCATACCGGTTGGAGCACCCGCGCCATAACCAGTCGGAGCACCCCTCGATGAACCAGACCGAGAACGGTAGCTGTAACCCTCTTCCTCCTCCTCTTCTTCCTCTTCCTCTTCCTCATCATCATAATCACGATCATAGTTCCTGCTTGAGGTGCGCCGTGATGGTGGAGGACTCACATCAAACGCAACGTCTTTCAGGTTCAGGTCACTCCGTGTAACACGAGTGCCCAACGCCAAGAGAAGATCCATCGATGGAGACTTCTGGTCTGCATTGTCGACGACACAAACGGCTAGTCCCTGCGCCATCTCCGTATTGACCGACGGGCCTCCAAACACTTCTTCAAAAACCACGACAGACGCCTGTTTCAGACCCAACGGCGTTTTTTGTTGATCCTTCACGACTGCCTGCAGCACTTTTCCGGCTTCTTCCGAACCACCGGCCAAAAGTCCCCGAACGATCACCCGCAGCACCTGTCGATCATTGAGACGAGGCCTGATTACACGTTTTGCGATCACAGGCAACTTGATTTTAGGATCAGAAGAGGACGGTTTTTCGACCGGTGGCGCAAGCATTTGGTCCTTGGCCATGGCATTCGGATTATTACCCCAAGGGAACTTTTGCCCCGGTTGGACAGGACGAGCACCGAGAGCAACAGAACTCTCCTCCTCCTCTTCCTCTTCCTCCTCCTCTTCCTCATCGTAATCTTCGTAGTTTGAGTTTCCGCGGCTTCCATTCACTGGTGCCCTCTCGGACACCTGAACTGCGATTGGCGGCTCCAGCGACACCTCCAGAAGTTTCCGCAACAGTCGGACAAACTCAACTTCGCGTCCCGCCAATTCAGCCCGCGCGTTGATGGCTTCGGTGAACAGCGGACTGCGCATCCGCACGGCCATCTCGAAGTGCTGATCCTGCCAACGCAGGTAAGACGGTGTTTTACCTGCCCCCAGTCCAGGAATCACCGCGGCAAACAACCCGGGATCCAGGAACGAACCTCGGAACAAGCGACTTCGCCCGTTCGTAACAGAATTCCCTGCATAAGATTTCGCTGACGGACCTTCCTCTCTGACGTCAGCTGCAGCCTTCGCAGACTCCGTTTTTTTTTTGAAAGGCTCGGCAGCCACAACAAAGGAGGAAAAGCCTTCGCTTCCGTCCCAACCACACAGGACGCAGATCGTCAGCCCCACCAGGACAACGCGATTCGAGTTTTGCATCTGGCCAGGGTCCCGAAAACCATAGTAACGCAGACGGAGAGATTTGGACTCCCGAACCGTCCACCGATATCCCACAAAATAATCCCGACCGTGACGGCACACAAGTACCATCTTCACAAAGCACTTCCTCCGTGAAGAGCTCCGGAACTGCTAAGAACAACTGTGACAGTTGATGTACTTCGTCAGGCAACCGCCTGATCATATCGGCGAGCGACTTCCTCCCAGTTGACTACATTCCAGAATGCAGCGATGTAGTCAGGGCGACGGTTTTGGTAATTGAGGTAATAGGCATGTTCCCAAACGTCCAGCCCCAAAATTGGCGTTCGTCCTTCCGACAGTGGTGTATCCTGATTTGCTGTACTCTCAATGAGCAGTGTGCCGTCTGATGCAACACTAAGCCACGCCCAGCCGCTGCCAAACCTGGTCGCAGCAGCATTGTTGAATTCCTCACGCATGGAATCAGCACTGCCAAAAGCGTTATTAACGGCATCAGCCAGTTTTCCGGAAGGATCGCCACCTCCATTCGGCGAAAGCACAGTCCAGAATAACGAGTGATTGGCATGGCCACCGCCGTTGTTCCGAACCGCCCCCTGAATGGCGGACGGCACAGATGAAAGATCTTTCATCTGTTCCACAATACATTTATCAGCCAGATCAGAACCCTCCAGAGCCGCATTTGCTTTGCTAATGTAAGCCTGGTGATGTTTTGTGTGGTGGATTTCCATCGTTTGTGCGTCGAAATGTGGTTCGAGCGCGTCGTAGGCGTAGGGCAGTTCCGGCAATGAATACGGCATCAGTTTGACTCCTGCAATCGTAACCTGATCTGGGTGTTCGGTTAAATCTGTGACCTGCACATTAACATCAACGTATAACGCGGGATCACCTGGCTGAGTACATTTATGTGACACATTCTAGATGTCCTTCACGACACCACAACCATGTCAGCACTGGTCTCAAACGGAATCATCGAGATCAGACATTCAATGAACGAAAAACCTACGGACTCCTGCAGTGACTGACGATCTGCAAGTCGATTACCGGCAAAACCTGGGGGATGGTTCATTTCGCATCTCGTGTCAAACTGAGTCGTCTGTGGTGTTCAACCGGTCTCTGGCCGGATTCCCTGATTCAGCACCGGATTCCGACAACTCATGCTGGTAGTGCCTGAGAACTTCGATCAAACCAGGCATGTGTACACTTCCCCTACCGATATCAACAGCCTTCTGCTGCCAAATCAGTGCCTGTTCTATATCTCCCTGTTCGTAGTAGACGCGAGCCAGGGTGTCGAGATACGCAGCATTGGAATGCCCTGTACCCTCATTGGCCCGTTTTGCTGCTTTCATGGCAACATCAAGATCCCGTATGTCGCCAGACATTACGGCAGCAAGTTCCCAGGCAATCCGGTTCAGCAGTTCGTTATTTTCGAGGTTCGCTTCAACAAGTTCTGCCGCAATTTGACTGTACTCGGCCTGCCTGTTTAAAGACAGCAGAAGCTCCAGCTGCATGATTACGAACTTTTGACTGTCAGTCTGACTTCTTGCAGTGTCCGACAAAAGTTCCAGAGTGGTCTCAATGTCATTTTCGAAAACCGCATTGCGTAAATCGCGTTCTGTCTTAAACAGGCGTGCGGCCTGTTCAATGTCATATTGTTTTGCGAGGATTTTTCTTAGCGGCCCCTGACTGTCCGATGGACGACCAATCCACGCTATGTGACCGGTCTGATTGATAATGAACACACATGGCAGTCGTTTCTGACCGGCTGCTTCCATGTATCGAGTTGTCGTGGAACGATCATCATCCAGAGCAACGGTATACTTCACGTCTTCAAAATCCTCCGTTGGATTTCCACCGGTCGACTGTCTTTGACGTCGACGCCACCATCTTCGACGTTGTACAGTCCAGCGTTTTTGTCGCTCACGCGCGACAACAAACGAAGTGACCGTTTCTGAAGGCTCGGCAGCAATCCCTACCAGGTGAACATGGTCTCCGTACAACTCACGAACTGAACTTAACTGGCTCAGACTCCTCTGCGACGGCCCGCTCCATGTGGTCCAGAAATGAAGCACATATGTTATGCCTTCGACGAATTCACCGTTAAACGGTGTCCCGTGGACCACTGATTCGATCTGAAGCGGCGGAGCCGACATCCCCGGACCCAGCGTTGTCACGTCAAGTTCCCGTTTTTGCAGACTCGCTGACGTTTCTTCGTGCGTTCGGGCAAGGAACTGTGTCCGAGCCTCACTGAGATCCCATTCGTCACCGGCAATTTGGGCAAGCGGGCGATCAATGAAGGCGGGATGACCAATCCAGGCCACTTTGCCATTCCTGTCAACAATAAATGCACGCGGAATCACACTGAGATCAGCTGCCTCTATGAAACTTCTGTACGTTTGCCGATCACGGTCCAGGACGATGGAATACGAAAGAACTTGCTTCCATGTCTCACCACCATCGGTGCGGGACTCAAGAAATGCTTCAACTGTTGTCTGATCCTCATCGGTTACACCGATGAATTGAACTTGAGTCCCGTACTGCTGCTGCAAAGCACTAAGGTGGGACATATTGCGAACACACGGCACACACCGGGTCGCCCAAAAGTCCACAACAGTCACGTGATCGCCGGAAAACGATTTGACATCGGGACCGTGAACAACGGCTGACAGTTCGATTGCAGGTGCATCGCTGCCTGGTGCAAACTCATCAGCTGCGACGTTGTCTGCGGAGAGCATTGCCAAAGGGGATTCGAACGCCCGTTGTTCGTCGCCATTCGTCTCAGGCAGCTGCTCAACCCCTGATGATTCTGCCGCCGTTTTAGTGACAGTCGGCTGTTCAGCAGTGTTCTGACATCCGGACACCGGCAGCATTACCAATAGCACCACGAACGGTGTCAACACCATCTTCATTCCCAACTCCAGTAACAGACGGGTGCGTTTCCGGCAAATCGAAGTTGTATGAACCGGTTTTATGTCCTCAAGTGTCGTAGTATTGTGTGTACAAAACAACACTGCTGTCTGCCCGAACCACGTTTTCACCCGGTATCAACTGCCGCACACCAACAGGAAACCTTATCACTCGACAACTCTCGGATTCACAAAACCCGGCTCTCAACTGAACTCGTTGGTGATCATTTGCGTCTGATTCTTCCCAATCTCCTCTTTGACGACACGCTTTCCGGACAAAACGTCAGAAGAACTTCCGCACTCCGGCGAGTGATGGATTCACTCGCGCCGCTGACTGGTCTGATTGGCAAATACGGAGATATGGTTCTCGTCGCAGCTGACGGAATCCCGTCAGCCATTCCTGAACCACTGACAAACATACGTTACATCACAAAAGACCGAATTTCTGAGGAAATCGACAGCGCCCCCTTCCGTGTCAGCGTGACGCCCTGGGGCTGGGACACGGCTGCACGACAGTTGGCGAAGTCAGTCGGGACGGCGGATCCTGTGCCATCCGCGGAATCGGTTCAGGTGCTCAACAGTCGACGGTTTCTCGCTGGTTTTGACAGAACAATCGGTGAGACCCGCATCACATTATTTGACAGTGGATTCGGCATTGTCTGCAATGAAACTTCCGTACTTCAGGACGCCATTGAAAAGCTGTCACACCAGGGAATCAACCGATGGATCGCCAAATCCGCGTGGAGTGCCTCCGGCCGAAATCGAATCACCGGAAACTCGAGCGAACTCAGCGAACAGCAGCGGGGCTGGCTGGTCAAACAGCTGGACCGGGCAGGCTATGTCTACCTGGAACCCTGGTTGCCCGTTGTGCGGGAATGCGGGATCCAGCTGGAAATCTCATCCCTCGTATCGAAAGGCTCTCGTGTGAACCTGCTGGGGGCCACTGAACTCGTCACAGATCGCCGCGGAAGTTATCTTGGCAGCATGATTACCGATCACCTCGACCCGTTGTGGTCTCCGGCCATTGACCACGCGGCCTTGATTGGACTTCGGGCATCAGAACTCGGTTACTTCGGGCCGCTTGGCATCGACTGTATGCAGGTCAGGTTACCGGACGGACAACTGCTGCTTCGGTTGTGCCACGACATCAATGCCCGATTCACGATGGGTCGTCTGGCCATGCAGCTAAGCCCGCGACTTCACGGAAAACATGCCGGCGTCTGGCTCCATTCATCCGCCTCATCTGTACAGGAACATCACACAACAACCGAAAAACACCCGACATTCGATGGTGCAGACGTCGTAGACGTAATCAACGTGAGCCCCCGAATAATCGGAGGTCTGCCAACAGCAGTTGATTCAAAATTGTATGTTACAAGCGGTCATGAAGAAGCAGCAAAGCTGGTTCTCTCTCTCCGAAGGCACGTTGGCATGCAGAAGTAGCACAGTGGTTGACGATGCAGAACAAATACATTTGTTGCGGACGCCAGGAACCTGACTATGAATCTCCCTACAAATCCGGACCAGTTTCGCCCCTGGTCTTTCGAATGGTTTAAGACTCAAAAGCAGCATATGGGTGAAGCTGCCTGCCGCCATGTCGGATTCTACGTGATTCCGGATGAACTCAGACTGTCGGTTGTGATTCCGGTATACAACGAGGAGGAAACTCTGCGAAATCTGGTTGAGCGTGTGCGCGAGGTTCCCGTGCGGAAAGAAATCGTACTGATAGACGATTGCAGTGCTGACAACTCACGTAACGTCATGAAGGATCTCGAAGAAGAGTCAACAGGTGATGACTTTAACCGGATTCGTACGTTACACCACGACATCAATCAGGGGAAAGGGGCCGCACTTCGGACTGGATTTGCTAATGTGTCGGGTGATATTGTCATCATTCAGGACGCAGACCTGGAGTACGATCCGTCAGAGTACCCTCGTCTGCTGCGCCCGATCATTGAGGACCGGGCTGACGTGGTTTACGGCAGTCGTTTTCTGGGCGATCAGGCACACCGAGTCCTGTACTACTGGCACTATGTCGGCAACCGTTTCCTCACAATGATATCAAACTGGTTCACTAATCTGAATCTGACCGATATGGAAACCTGCTACAAGGTCTTCCGAAGATCCGTCATTGACGATCTCGTACCTCGACTGAAGCAAAACCGATTTGGTTTCGAACCGGAAGTGACCGCTCGTCTGGCTCGAGGTCGCTACCGCATCTTTGAAATGTCTGTCAGCTATTCAGGACGAACCTACGCAGAAGGCAAGAAAATCGGCTGGCGGGACGGAATCTCTGCCCTCTGGTGCATTGTACGCTACGGTCTGAAAGACTAATGCCTCGTCGGGCATCACAGTTCACAGCTGATGCATACCTGATTTTTGGAGTGTTTACCGAATGCCAACTCACGATGGTAAAGACACCGGCATAACTGAGTTTTAAATGTGCGACCGGACAACGGATCCAGAATTTTTTTAACTTCAAGGACAAGTGTTTGCAGGGAATGCATTAACCTCGCCCCGACTGACAGAAAACGTCTGCAGACTCAGGATGACTGAAGCTGACCCGGTGTTGCACGCCGATCAATGACGGTGATGGAGTTAATCACCATTGACTGTTGTGCCGGCAGTCCGGGCGGATGTCCAAACTGGCTCGTCATCGAACTTCCTAATATCCGGCAATATCGACGTGATTCCTCAAGCTGATAAGAGAATTCAATTCCCGTGTTCCACTCATCTTTTCCTGCTGTTTTTCTGCAATCCCCCGTTTTTTTCTCTCCATGACGAACCCAGCGGAAACGTTTGGGAATCGACGATCAACAGGATATGATGCAGCTTCGTTCCTGGTCATTTTCATTAACAGATAGTCATCTGCTTATCGTGCACGCAGTTTCCGAATGCCCCAGGGTTTGGCTCGGAGACCGCCTGCAACAGCAAGGCACTCGATGATGCTGAAAATTGCAGGTCCAAAATCGCGTTACTGCGACGGCATCTCCAGACGGACATGGATGCAGATCGGTTCTTTGGGACTGGGTGGTATGGCTCTGCCGGAAGTCCTGCGTGCAGAGTCCTCCGGAAGTCGAAACGCAAAGGCCAAAAGCATCATCATGGTGCTACTGCCGGGCGGTCCTTCCCACCTGGACATGTACGATCTCAAACCGGAGGCGCCTTCTGAGATTCGAGGAGAATTTCAGCCGATCTCAACAAACGTGCCTGGAATCGACATCTGCGAACTTTTGCCCCGTCTTGCGGGCAACGCCGATAAACTCACGTTTCTGCGTTCGCTGATGGGCTTCAAAGACGACCACAATACTCACTGGTGTTCGACAGGGTGGAGATCTCATCCACCGATGCCGTCTTCACCCATTGAGCCGGGTTTTCCTCCGGGTGACTGGCCTTCGCTGGGCGCAGTACTCTCCAAACAGTTCGGCCCAAAAGTCAGCGGCGTCCCCGCCTGCGTGGACCTGATCCCGGTTTACCCTGACGCGCGTTTCATTATTCGGACAGACCCCGGACAGCCAGGTTTCCTTGGTCCCGGTCACGCCGGATTTAAAGCAAAGGCAGTGGAACGCGGAAACCTGGTGCTCAACGGTGCCAGCCTGGACCGGCTATCAAATCGACGGGCTCTGCTGTCCAGCTTTGACCAGTGGCGTCGCAAACTTGATCAACCCGATTTTTCAGACGGCCTCGACGAATTCAATCAGCGAGCGTTTGAGGTTCTGACAACCCCGCGTCTGGCAGAGGCTCTTGACTTAAGCCGCGAAGATCCGGCGACAAGAGCGCGTTACGGACTGGACAGGAACTATTCCGGTGAACGCGACGGCAAAACACACCTGGATCAGTTCCTGCTGGCACGACGGGTCATTGAGGCCGGTGCCCGCTGCGTGACACTTTCGTTCAGTCGCTGGCCGTTTGGTCGTATGCTGCAGGGTGATTACAACTGGGACTGGCACGAAGACAACTTCAACGAAGCCCGCGGTGCGCTGCCACTTTTTGATCTGGGCCTGTCCACACTGATTGAAGATCTGTCCGAGCGAGGCTTACTGGACGAGACAATGGTCGTTGTCTGGGGTGAATTCGGTCGAACTCCAAAGATCAATGCAAACGCGGGACGTGACCACTGGCCGAAAGTGGCAGGAGGCCTGCTGGCCGGTGGCGGATTAAAAACAGGTCAGGTCATCGGGTCAACCACACGCTGGGGCGAAGAGCCGCTTACACGCCCTGTGCACTTTCAGGAAGTATTTGCAACACTCTACAAACAGCTGGGGATCGATGTCGCAACCACGCAGCTCGTCGATCTGGCGGGTCGACCTCAGTATCTGGTCGACGGCCACAAACCAATGCCCGAACTCACGGGATAGATCAGCACCTCTGTGGAATGATTCACAGCAGACCGTGTGACACAGGCGTACTCCGGCCATTGAATGCGGCACGTCTTCTGTTGTTCTTTCCGTTACTGTTGGGCCGAATCCGATTTCCAGCTGCATTCGCCTAGTCCCGAACGTGTGCTGACTCGGATTATCCCGGCGAAATCCGGAAACCGGGGTTATGCAGCTTACCGAAGCACAAATCAACGAATTCAAAAAGTTTGGTCTTTTGTTTCTGCCCGAGCAGTTCACACCAGGGGAAGCGGCGTTACTGCGTGCGGAAGCGGACCGCATCTACCAGCTGGATCGCAAAGAAGTGTGGCGGGAATCAAATGGTGCTGCACGCACGGCATTTGCTGCACACAAATACAGCGAAGGCTTTCGCCGACTGGGACGTCATCCGCGACTGATCAACCCGGTCATGCAGCTCCTCGGCGGTCAGATCTACATGCACCAGTACAAAGTCAACGCCAAAGCGGCATTTGACGGTGATGTGTGGCAGTGGCACCAGGATTACGGTACCTGGCAGCGGGATGACGAGATGCCGACCCCCCATGCGATGAACATCGCTGTGTTCCTTGATCCGGTAACTGCCGCCAACGGCCCGCTCATGTTTATTCCCGGAAGCCACCGGGACGGCGTTTTTAATGCCGGGCATGATCTGCAAACCACCAGCTATCCACTGTGGACCCTTGATCGTACGACCGTAAAGCGACTGGCGGACGCTGGAGGAATCGAAGTCCCGACGGGTCCGCCTGGTTCCGTCATCCTGTTCCACAGCAATCTCGTTCACGCGAGTCCGTCAAATATCAGTCCGTGGCACCGCAGTATTGTCTACCTCAGCTTATGTGAAGTCAGCAACCACATTCGTCGTTTTCAGCGTGAAGAGTGGATCGCTCACCGGGATTTCACACCCATTGAACCACTGGACGATGACTGCCTGCTGAATCTGTCCCCCTCTTTCGACACGACGCAGGAGTAATCTCTGATGAGCCTGATGCAGCTTCTGCAGCGTCGAATGGAATCCATCGGACCGATCCGAGTGGGGCTGATCGGTGCCGGTAAATTTGGTTCTATGTTTTTGTCTCAGGTTCCGACAACACCGGGCATCGAAGTAACAGTGATTGCTGATCTCGATCCACCGCAGGCTCAAGTAACCTGCGGTGTCGCAGGCTGGGACGCCGAAACACTTTCCCGGACTCGGTTTATCGAAGACGGCACGGTGCTCGCAAAGGCCGATGATGTCGATGTTGTCGTTGAAGCCACGGGACACCCTGCAGCCGGTGTCGCACACGCACAGGCCGCTGTGAATGAGGGCAAACATATCATCATGGTCAATGTTGAGGCGGACGTTCTGGCCGGACCGCTGCTCGCCCGACAGGCCGAATCAGCAGGCATCGTTTACTCGATGGCCTATGGTGATCAGCCGGCCCTTATTTGTGAACTGGTGGACTGGGCCCGGTCATGCGGTTTTGACGTGGTGGCAGCGGGCAAGGGAACAAAATATCTACCATCCTATCATGACTCCACTCCGGACACGGTCTGGGATCACTACGGCATCACAGCAGAACAGGCCGCCGGCGCCCGAATGAATTCGCAGATGTTCAACTCATTTCTCGACGGAACCAAATCGGCAATCGAGATGGCGGCAACGGCTGACGCAACCGGGTTGACACCCGCCCCCCACGGCCTCACTTTCCCTCCCTGTGGAACGGATGATTTGCCGCATGTGTTGAAACCGCGCGACAGGGGAGGACTCCTGCACCATAAGGGACAGGTGGAAGTGGTCTCCTCACTGGAACGAGACGGTCAACCGGTGCATCGCGATCTGCGTTGGGGTGTCTATGTGGTACTGGAAGCTCCAAACGACTATGCAGCCGATTGTTTCCGACAATACGGCCTGCTGACCGACGACACCGGGCGTTATGCCGCGATGTACAA
Source organism: Fuerstiella sp. (assembly GCA_022447225.1). Lineage (NCBI taxonomy): Bacteria > Pseudomonadati > Planctomycetota > Planctomycetia > Planctomycetales > Planctomycetaceae > Fuerstiella > Fuerstiella sp. The sequence continues at coordinate 120,589 of JAKVAZ010000009.1, forward strand.
ACCGTATCACCTCATTGGACTGGAGTTGAATATTTCGATTCTCTCGGCCGTACTGCGGCAGGAGCCCACTGGCTGCATGACTGATTTTCGAGCCGATGTCGTGGCCACTGCTAAGCGAGACCTGACCGCGGGTGAGATCCTGGACGGCGAAGGAGGCTTCACCGTCCGCGGCAGGTTGATGCCCGCCTATGACAGTTTGCAATTACGAGGATTGCCGATCGGACTCGCACACGGTGTGCAGCTGACACGTGATGTGGCCGAAGGCCAGCCGCTGTGCTGGCCTGACATTTCAATCGACGACGCGAACAAAATTGTGCGTCTGCGGCAGTCAATGGAGCAGTCCTGTCGTGCCGAGTGGAACATCTGTGAATCTGTCGTTGCTGTACCGCCGGCGTAACGATTTTCAAAACAGCAAACACCATCACATCGCTCGGGACTTTTGACGCATCTGCCGGATCATCAATCACAAAAGCCAAAAACACGAGACCGATCCAGTCTCCGTTGCTCTCACCACGTCACAAGTTCCCTCACTCCACTTTCATACGACGGTCCAGCGTTGCCGGAAAAAAACATAAACATCCCCACTGTTTACGATCCGTCTGAAGTTCTTTCCGGATTCTCGATCCGTTTCATCAATGGCAATGGATGTCAGTCCGCTGACGACGGGTGGTGCGGTACCGTGGAGTTCCGGCTGTAGGCCGACGACTGCGTCGAGGCGTTGCACACACCACAACGATTCTACGGACGGAGACTGAGATCCGACCATGCACTGGATCGATATTGATACCCGCAGGTCTTGAAAAGCAGAATACTAAACAACAAATGGCAGACCTGTTCTCGTATCCAAATGCCCTGTAATAATAATCGTCAAGAATTACCAGGCGACATTTAGTCGAGTCCAGCGGATGACAGAATGCCCCTGCTCATGACACCAATGTGTCGCCAGGAATGTACCATCACTAAGTTTGATGGCCGTTGGATAACCAAACGCAAAATCATCGAATTCGTCGATTCTCGATTCGACACTACTATCACGTTCGACAAAAGACGCGGCATTGTACATGGTGGATTCATGATGGACGGTCCAGGTTTGGTCAGTCCAGGTCACAAGGCACATGCGGATTTCCTGCTGCCCATGACGTTTGTTATAAAGCACAAGTAATCGGTCATCACCGAGTGAAATCGGCGTCATCGTTTGACCTTGTATTTTCGTCGACGTCATTGGACCAAATGTGCGGCCACCATCTCGTGAAATGACATACGTATTCTGCTGGTCAACGTAATCACCCAGGGTTACGGTCCAACAAACGCCCATGACAACGTCCGGTGCGAGTTCCACAAACTTGTGTTCAAAGAACCCCCGGCGGCCGTTCAATCCCACCGCATCCTCAAACGCAATCGTATATTGCCATGTCTGTCCATCGTCATCTGACACGGCCAAATAGACTCGTTCGCCCAACGTATCTTTTCCGGACAAGGCTGCGGCCGGAGCCAATAGCCTGCCGGATTGCAGAACAAGCAATCCGTGTGACACCTCTAACGGACAATCCATCGGAAAAAGAACATCGACGGCCGGTGACCACGACCGCCCCTGGTCATTACTACGACATAGTACTGCCGTCGTTGGTCTTTGACCAAACTGGTGATCGACACAGTCTTCGATCCAGGCACCGTAGGCATAGATGGTAGTCGCCTTGGCATTGGTCGTAAGCTTCAGAAAATTAGCTCGCCCCTGCGCGTGATCTTTTTCAAGGACAACTCCGGCAGGTGTCCAATTGTTGCCTCCGTCTGCTGAACGGGCACACTCTGTTTGCCCGGTAACCAGTGCGCCGCTACCAACACTAAAGGAACAGAGTAGTTCGTCATTGCCAAGTTGTACCGTCATCGGAAATGCGGAATCGCGATCATCAATGATCCCACTAGCCAGTATTTCAATTGTACACATCGCGTTTTGTTTCATAATGCGATGCGCGATCGATTGAAATAATGATATTTTTCACTCAACCCAACCATTGCATCTGACACCGTAAAGTTCGGACCTTCTTCGAAGTCAGGGCCTGACGCGGTCGATACCGGACCGCTTCCCGATGTTATTTCGCACGATAACACAGGAGCCGTGTATGACCTCGCAAATACGGTTCTATGAGAGGGTGCCTCACGGCGGACCGTCGTGACGCACCCTCTCGATCGTGTTCAGGAAACCGCTTTACGAATTTCTGAATATGCAGATTCACAACCGTTGATCATGAACTGGAAATCGTTTCCAGCCTGCAGCCACTGCACACCACAGCTGATCAGCAGTTTTGCAAACTCCGGATCCGCATCCAGTCCCGAACCAATGAACTTTCCGGCCGCTTTTGCTTTGGATGCAACCGTTGTCATGACTTCGACAACTTCGGGATGTGTTGTATCACCGAGCCGCCCCATCGAACCGGACAGATCCTGAGGGCCAAGTACCAGCGAATCGAGACCTTCGATTTTCAATACCTCATCCAACTCCTCGACCAGTTCCATTGTTTCTACCTGGACCGTCACAAAGACGTCACGATTGGCCTGCTGCAGGTATTCCTGCTGCTGCAGACGTCCATACTGCATCGGTCGACGCGGTCCGAAGCCACGAGTGCCCATGGGGGGATAGCGGCACGCAGAAACAAATTTCGCGGCATCAGCTGCTGAATAGGCTCTGGGAAGAATGATCCCTTCCGCACCCGAATCAAGCACACGTTTCACCCACCCGACATCATTGGAGGGGATACGAACGATTGCAGGAGCCCCGCCCGCCCGTGCGGCAATCAAATGTCCCAGCATTGACTCCGTCGTTGCAGGATTGTGCTCCATGTCGAACCAGAAAAAGTCGACACTGGGGGCCAGAGCCTCCGTCACGGTGGGATCGGTGTGTGTGATCCCGGCACCGAGAACAGTTTGTCCGGCACGAATTTTTTCGCGCATCCGATTGATGTTTGTGCTGATCATTGCTTTGGAATTCTCTTTCGTTTACCTAACGCGCCGGATGTTCCGGCAAAAAGTTTGATCACAGTCTGCCACCGGCAAAATCCGAAGTTTGACACAGGCTAACCGGCCCTGGCGACGCCGTTAAGGACTTCGAGGCCCGAAAACGCTGTATTGCCGTGTTTAGCACCAGGACGGCCAAAACTTGGCCTCGCTGAAGCAGCCAGTGACCACTCAGCGATCCCCGTGTCACACAGGACCGCGGGGACATAACCCTGAACGAAAACATTTCCTGAACCTGACGTTTAAGCTCCTGCCATTGTTGTCCGCTGTGGACATTTATTGGGCACCAATGGCCCGATTAAATGCCGGAACAACCACCTGCGCAAACAATTCGAGACTGTGAATCCATTGCTCCCGATCATCCCAGTCGTGAGCAGTCAGAATCAGTGTACCGAACGGACCAATTTGTTCGCGCAGCCGAAGCAACTGATCGGTCACGCATTCGGGATCTCCCGATATGATGACATCTTCCATGAAGTAATCGATTGTACAGTCCGAATCCGCCTGTTGTTCGTCGCGTTTCCACATAGCCACACCGTCGGGGGCTGTTGCCTGGGTCAGATCAAGGATGTACTGAATACACGATCCCAGCGAATTCTTTCGCGCCAGTCGCTGCGCATCCTCAGTCGAATCTGCCACCAGCACATTTCTCGCAACCGCCCAGTCGGAAGGGTCTGCCATTCGACCGGCGCCGGCTGCCGCCTCAGCATAGGTCTGCCACTGTGCCTGCAGGCAGTCGGTGTGGAGCATGTGGTGACTAATAAAACGAAATCCTCGTTCCGCCGCTTTTTGCAGTCCGACCGAACTGCGGCTGATACTTGGAACGTAGATCGGCGGATGCGGCTGCTGAAACGGTTTGTGGAGATGCCCAACCCCAAGCTCAGTATGAAGATTGTCCTTCATCCTGACGTTCCAGAACCGGCCTTCCATATCAACGGGCAGCTCCTCCTCCCACAGTCGCATGATCATGCCAATTGACTCAGAAACTCTCGCTCCCATTTCACCTGGGGCCGATCCGAAAACCTCCATATCGGTCGGGATCGCACCCGGTCCAAAACAGACGTTCAGGCGTCCACGTGACATGTGATCCAGAAATGCGAGCCTCCCCGCTACGTGCATAGGATGGTGATACTGCAGGCAGACCGGCGCAGGACCGATTCGAATTCGTTCCGTCAGGCCAAGTACTTTTCCCAGAAATATTTCCGGCATAACGATGTTCTCAATCGACGAAGAATGATGTTCGCCAACCCAGAAATCGTCAAACCCGAGTTCCTCACACTTGACTGCCAGTTCAAGGTCCTCATCGATACATTGCGCCAGAGGCTTGCCTGGATCGTGAATCGGCATCACGAACATTCCAAGTCGCAGCGGTGTCACCTGGTTCATTGCGTTACTCCTCCGTTCAGAATGCCGGAGAGGTCAATATCCAGGCGATCTCCGTGAGCGTAGAATTCCTGCAGAGTCCTGTCGTCAACCGGAATGCCCTCGATCTCACGTCTCCTCCGGACACGAAACTCGATTTCGCCAGGAACCAGGACTTCATCGAACCCGGGGGCGGGTGGAGAGGATTTCATATACGCCACGGTCTCGTCCATCAGTTGCTTAAATGTCTCGATCGGACAAAACGCGGAAGGATCGATGACGATGAAGCAGACTCCGTTGCCAAACACTTCCGTGTCCTGACAACTGATTCCGGCAAGTGCGCTGCCAAGAATTTCGACCAGAAGACTGAGTGCGAATCCTTTGTGTCCCACGCCACCGCCCAGTGGCATAATGCCTCCACGTGGTGGCCCGTAAAACTCATTCGGATCATTGGTTGGGTTTCCGCCGGCATCCAGGATCCAGCCATCCGGAACTGACTGCCCCTCATTGCGATGGAATCGAATTTTTCCTTCCGGCGCTACCGAGGTGGAAAAATCGGCCACAATCGGATCTGCTCCCGTCGGGGCCGCCCAGGCGATGGGATTGGTTGCCAGTCGACCTTCCCGCCCGCCAAACGGAAGAACAAAGTGTCCGTAAACCGGGGAGTTGCATGTCGACAGCGCTATCATACCGCTGTCGGCTGCAAGCTGAACCCACGCACCGATGCGTCCGATATGGTTACAGCGTTTTGTAATCACACAGGCCGTTCGCTGCTCACGCGCCATACGAACGGCCTCATTTACAGCACGTTCCGCTCCCACGGCACCGAATCCCTGACCACAGTCGACAACGGCAGTGGTCGGCCCCGTTTGCTGAATCGATACCGGCGCTTCAATATCAATCGAACCATCGGCTACAAATCCCAGATATTCGGGAATTCGCATCACTCCATGCGAGTCATGCCCCATCAGACTGCTGGTAACCAGTGCTCCAACCGTTGCCTGGGCTTTAGACTCTTCAACACCGGCCGCAGCAAACAGCTCCATTCCGGCATGTGAAACGGCCTCTGACTGATAAAGCTGACTCATACTGACTCCAGTGATGTTGATTCCCTTACGTCACTTCCACAAACGGCTTTGTTGAGGGCGGGCATCAGTTCATTGGCAAACAGTTCCATACTGCGAATCCAGACGTCTTTGTCATCCCAGTCGTAACTCATCAGGATCAGCGTCCCAAACTCACCGGTTTCTTCCACCAGCATCAGCAACCGCCGCAGAACCTCATCCACATCGCCGGCAATGATCTGTTCGGTCATCAAAAAGTCCAGATTGCATTCCGAATCGGGCATGTCCAGATCACGTTTGTAAATCTGACGCCCCAAGCCTTTGTCAAAAAGCCCGCCGATGTATTCGTAATTTCTTCCCATTGAATTTGTCCGGGCAAGTTCAACTGCTTCCCGGGTTGTATCCGCCAGCAGTATCGATCTTGCGACTTTGAAATCAGAGCGGCAGGGCGTGCGTCCAACTTCGTTCGCTCCGGCCGCATAAGTATTCCACTGATCGGCAACCACATTTCCGGTCACCAGACAATGGGCAAACGGCTGAAAACCCCGCTGCCCCGCCACTGTCATACTGTACGAATTGCGGCTTGTACCCGGCATCGATATCGGCGGATGCGGTTTTTGAAACGGCTGGTGGATGTACCCAATCAAAGATTCCTCATCCACCGTGTCCGCCAGCCGAAATTTCCAGAATTCACCGTTGTATTCATAGGGGGGACCATGCGACCACAGATCAAGTATCACATCAATCGCCTCAAGTGCCATACGTCCGCCGTCTTTGGGTTCGATTCCGAACAATTCATGATCAGCTGTGACGCTGCCGTTTCCCATGCACAGATTAAGCCGTCCCTTTGCAAGATGGTCCAGCATTGCCAGACGACCGGCAACCATGGCCGGATGATGCTGATTCAAACACAGAGGCGCGGGCCCCATACGAATGCTGCTGGTTTCACCGAGGGCCCGCGCAATGAACATCTCGGGCATCACGATCGTTTCATATTTCATCGTGTGATGCTCACCGATCCAGAACTCACTGAAGCCCAGTTCCTCAGCGCGAATGATCAGTTCAAGATCTTCGTCATAACCCTGCGAAAGTGGTTTTTCGGGTACGTGAAACGGCATAATGAACATGCCGTAATCGATCTGCTGAACGCTCTGAGCCATTTTCCCGGGTCCTCGTTTCCTGATAACTGAGTCGGTCGTATCGACCGATCGGAGACACCCACTAATCTGCATTAATCAAAATTGACATCGGCCACAGATGGTAACGGGTCGTTCATATCCGCGGAACTACGTGCCCCTGTTTTCCATCCACTGACGAAACGGCCTGACGACAATGAGACTGAACAACGTAACGGCGAAAATTCCTGACATCGAAAACCATCTGGACTGCAACAGACCGCCGTCCGGATCGTGATTGTCCCAGTAACCTTTCAGCCCCAGGCCCAAAAACAACAAGCCGGAACTAACGTACAGTACTCTTATCAGGAGAGATGACCTGAGGCCTGCCGGCACGTGGTTCATTTCGATCCACAGGTTCGAAAGACAAAAGATGCCACACGCAAGTACCCCCGTGAACAGGTTCACCGGTCGTAAAACAATCAGAATCACTTCTTTTGGACTCGGTGACCGGGACTCGGTTTCCTGAGCCGGCATCTGCTCCTCCACGCTGCCCGGACGGTCTGCTGCGTCACTGCTCTCTGAATTCAACGGCACCGTCTGTTGTGCGGATACGGTCCTGGCATTTTCACGCCCCGCAGCAAACACATGGTTGAACATCAGCAGAATCACAAAGGCAGAAAAAACGGCATGCCAGATCAGCACCACTCGGGCGATGGACTGACGACGCACATTGACCCAGTCCCGATTGAACGAACGGAGAAGCTCCGTTACCACTGCAACCCCGATCTCGACGGTCCCGTACAGCGTTCCGAACATAGTCAGAATCGCACCAATCACATACAGCGGATACAGCCAGGGATGAACTTCGGTAAGAATCCGGGCCTGTTGTCCGAGCATATCACCACTGTCCGGAATCTCTTCTGCCGGAGCAAGCAGTTCCACACCTGACGCCACAAACACCGCACTGAACGCCACGATAAGAGTGAAACTAATGCCACAGTCGATGACGGGAGCTTTTAACCATTTCCTGGCAGGATGATGCGGGTCATCCGCCATATTCTTCAGATCAACCTGGGTTGGAGGTGTCACCCCCGCATAGCCCCAACGTTTTTCTCTCAGCCAGGTTGTATAGGCCATGTAATCAAACGCCGCTCCTCCGATAACTCCGACATATGTTGTGAGTTCAACCCATTTAGGGGTTTCCCAGATCGTCTGATATTTGTGTTCGATCCATGCCGGATAATCACCGAACCGGGGCGAGATAAAACCGCGCATCATTTCAGTGTAATTCGGATCGTACATCACCAGAGAGACAACCGCCGCAACCATCAACGCGAACACCACCACAATCTGGATGCGTTCCATGAACGTGTAACCGCCACTGAAACAGAGCGCAACGACCAGACCAACCAGCAAAAGGGCCCACATAAACTGTGCACCACCGAAAAGGCTGTCAGTCGTACCACTGAGCAGAGCTACGTAATTTCCGAGTGTGCTGCTGTGAAAGCTCACCCAGATCGGCTGAACAACACAAATCATCAGCAACAGCATCATCGGGAGCCACCCGCGAGGCCCTGGCAACTCCATCATGCGTTGAAACGGGTGAACACCTGTCAGAAGCAAATGTTTGGAAGTCCCGAATACGAGGACCCACTTCAACATTGAGATAAAAAGAAACAGAAACAGGATGTTGTAGCCGAACAGAACTCCACCGCGGGTTGAGAAAATGAGTTCGCCCGTACCAATCGTTACGCTGGCAACGACGGCCCCCGGACCAAACAACGTTAACCAAGCCAGCGGACTTCTGGAGGTCAATGCTCTGGGCAGGTCCGGCAGTGATTCGTTACGGTCAGCCGCATCGTCGTTCGCCACTTGTGACATGTGCGTCTCTATCACTTCAAAAGGACACATACGGTGGAGTCAGCTCATGCTAACGTAACCCGTTGACGACCGCCTCCCACATCGATCGTTTTCCCTGATTCACCAGTCTTCTTTGCACCATCAAAGACTTACAAACTGTTCACTCTCCGTAACGCAGTTCCGATCCAGGTCGAAACGGTTTCAGCTCTGCCACACTTCGGTCGTGCCTCACAACGCCCGAAACAGACAATCAAGCTGGACCGACAATTCAGATCTGTTCAGACATCCACAGAAGCGACTCCGGACCGCAATTGGTGTGATCCGACTGCTGTCAGATTGCAGACACGATACCGAATCTGCAAAACACGGTCAGTTCGAACCGGGCCCGGTTCCTGAATCCAAACACACTGGATATTGAGTAAAGCTGACGGTACCCGCATGAAGAACTTCCACACTCTCGACGGGAAGACACCGCATCGGTGATGCCAAAGCGTTCGACGTCTGTGCAAAAGGACAACATTCTGACGGAAGACCCGGTATAGTGGAGTACTCTGCAACCTGATCCGAACGTTCTGCCGGTCTGCACAAGCTGTCCCGGCCAACAGGAAGTCCTGATGCGAGCACTGTCCCTGCTGAATGTCCTGATCATGGCTCTGCCGGCCTGCCAGATCATGGCGAATGAGGAAACATCTGAAGCCGCCGAATCGGATACCACGCCGTTTGGCCTTACAAACCGCATACCGTGGACCACTTCACGTATTGCCGGCACGCCCGAACCACCTCCACCTTATACGGTCAGTCGGGCTTTCCCTAACCTGACATTTGAAAACCCGGTCTGCATCGCACAGGAGCCTGGCACCAACCGCTTCATGGTTGCCGAAAACGGCGGCCGAATCTATGCGTTCACCAAAGACACGGCCGACACGGCGTCTCGTGAACTGTTCCTTGACGCCGGACGCAATCTGTACGCCTTCTCCTTTCACCCCAACTACGAACAAAACGGCTTTGTCTTCACACACAGTCCAAACGGAACAAAACCCGCTGAACCGCAGCCGGATGACCTACCGGGTTCCTCAACGGAAAACGAAAGCAGTGGAGACAGTACCGAAAACGACAATTCAGACAGCGGGCAAACTGAACACACCAGCCGGGAACCGGAAACCGAAAAACAAGACCCTCCGGTCCCTCAACCGGAAGATCTGCCACCTCATCGCCGGAGTCGCGTGTCACGTTTTCAGGCGGTGGGCACCACATCCCGCCGCTGCCTGCCGGAAAGTGAAAAGATCATCATCGAATGGCCGTCAGGGGGACATAACGGCGGCGAAGCGATTATTGGACCGGATGGATACTTATATGTTTCCACCGGTGACGGTTCGTCAGGGTCAGACGCAAAGGTAACCGGACAGGGCGTGAACGACCTGCTGGCCGTGATCCTGCGGCTCGATGTGGATCATCCTGCCGAAGGCAAAGCCTATTCTGTCCCTTCCGACAATCCCTTTATCGATTACCCGGGAGCCCGACCGGAAATCTGGGCCTTCGGTTTCCGCAACCCGTGGCGGATGAGTTTCGACCGGAAAACGGGTGACCTGTGGGTCGGCGACGTCGGTCAGGATTTGTGGGAGATGATCTGGCGTGTGCAACGAGGCGGCAACTACGGCTGGAGCGTTCAGGAGGGGTCCCATCCATTCCATCCGAATCAGCAAACCGGTCCTGGTCCGATTTTGCCGCCTGTCGTCGAACATCACCATGTGGAATGTCGATCGATTACCGGTGGCTATGTGTACTACGGTAAAAAATTCCCGAAACTCAACGGCACCTATTTCTATGGTGACTATCAATACGGCATGCTCTGGGGGATTCGTCTCAACGGTCAGCGGGTAACCTGGCATGAGGTGCTGGCCAGCACGCCGCTGCAGATTTCCAGTTTCACAATGAGTCGGGCAGGAGACATCTATATGCTCGACTACCTCACTTCTTCGATCTATGAACTCATGCCCGCTGAGCATAACGATGAAAGTCCTCATTTTCCCCGCAAGCTCAGTGAAACAGGTCTTTTCACCTCGCTCAGCAATCACCAGGTCGCTCCAGGAGTCATAGGTTATTCGGTAAACACACCACAATGGATCGATGGCGCAACCAAGGAACGGTTCATGGCAATCCCGGGTGACTCAAAAATCGAATTCGTCGAAAGAAGTAAAGATGCTCAGACGTGGGTCTTGCCGGATGGCACCGTGAACCTTGAAACCATCTCAGTTGAAATGGAGTCCGGCAATCCCGCATCAAAACGCAGGATTGAGACGCGCATCATGGTCAAACAGTCCGGAAAGGAAGAATTCTGGCTTGGTTATTCGTATCTGTGGAATGACGAACAGACGGATGCCGCTCTTGTCGAAGCCAACGGCCGGGACATTCCCCTCATCATCATCGATTCACTGGCTGCTGAGGGAACTCGACAGCAGACATGGCACGTTCCAGGTCGTAATGAGTGCATGGTCTGCCACTCACGAGCGGCCGGATTTGTACTGGGCCCGAGGACGGTACAGATGAACCGTGACCATGATTACCTCCGGGGCACCGACAACCAACTGCGGACATTGAATCACATCGGTCTGTTTGCCGAGCCGCTAAACAAGCCCCCGGAAGATTTCGAGTCTCTTGCTGATGCGTACGATCCGACAGCTGACCTGAACGACCGGGCTCGGGCTTACCTGCACGTCAACTGTTCCGGTTGCCATGTGGCTGACGGCGGAGGCAATGCAAAAATGGACATGAAATACCATCAACCACTGCAGGACACCGGCCTGACCGACTCACCGATGCACGGCACGTTTGGTCTGAGCAATGCCCGACTCGTCGTCCCCGGTGACCCTTACGCATCTGTATTATTCTACCGCCTCGCCAAGTGGGGTCGCGGACGAATGCCGCATGTCGGCTCAAATCTGCATGATGAACAGGGACTGCATCTGATTCACAACTGGATCACGCACCTTCCGGATGTATCAGACGATCCCGGACGTGCATCAGCCAATCCGCCTCCAACATCGCAAACACCGGACGCGGAAGAAGCACAGCAACTGCGGATCCGGAACAAACTGATCAGCAAAGATCGTATTGCCGAGGCAGCGGTGCGAAGAAAATCGGTGGACAACGAACTGCGTTCCGTGACGGCAGAACTGCAGCGAGCCGAACAACTCACCGCGGAACACCAGACTGAAGAACTCGACAAACTGCTGTCGTCACCCCGAACGGCTTTGGAACTCGTCCAACTTGTTCAGCAACACATGACGTCTGATGGTGTCCGCCGTCAGCTGATCGCCCGGGGCGCTGCTCACTCCGATACCAATGTGCGTGATCTGTTCGAGCGGTTTCTACCCGAAAACCAGCGAACCCGGCGGCTGGGAAATGTGATCGCCCCGGCCGAGATCCTGGCACTGGACGGTAATGCCGAACATGGACGGGAGTTTTTCTTCACGGCAACCGCGTTGCAGTGCAGCGGCTGCCACCGACTGGAAGGGAAGGGCGGAACGATTGGTCCCGATCTCAGTCAGGTTGGTCGGAAATACAAGCAGCGCGAACTTCTGGAAGAACTGCTTGCACCGTCGCGCAGGATCGATCCGAAATACAGAACACATGTTCTGGTGACCACTCAGGGACAAAGCTATACCGGCATTCTTACCGAAAATTCTGCACAGCACGTGGTTTTGAAAGTTCTAAAAAACGGAAGGTCGGTCGAAGTCCGGGTACTGACCGAAGACGTGGAGGAACTGGTTCCACAGCAAACGTCGCTGATGCCGGAGGGAATGCTTCGTGACCTCACCCCGCAGCAGGCCGCCGACCTGCTGGCGTTTCTGAGTTCATTGAACCAGGAACCATCGGAGTAGTCGTGCAGACCCGAGAAACACGAGTTCCAATTCGTGTTCTGCACGCGATCGACGGGAATTTTATTTTCCAGTCTGCCACGGCATCGGATCATCCAAGACTCTGTCCCGGGATTATCGACGGTGCGTCAGAGGTTGCGGGGTCAAACGAAGGTTGACCAGCAGAATCCCCGTGGCAACCGCGATTCCGGATACGAACAACCAGGGTGAAAGCGGGTCGCCGCGAAACAGAACAGCAAACAGAATTCCAAACAGCGGGGTTGCAAAACTGAAGACAGCAACCGACGACGCTGAGTGCTTTTCCAGAAGCCGAGCCTGAATCGCAAAACACAGTCCCGCAACAGCAAACCCCTGATAAAGCAGTGACCAGACTGCATGCTGAGTCCGTAAATCTTCGAACTGCATCAGCACCCCGGGCCGAAAATCTTCAAACAGAAACGCCCAGCCCAGCATCAGTGATGTTCCGAACACTCCGTGCCAGAAGATGAACGAATCCGGATGAAGATTCCGTACCGCGTATTTGGTGTAGGTCAGCTTGACGGCCAGAATGAATGCGCTGAGCAACAGCAACAGATCTCCCTCCAGTGAGGCCCGCTCCAGCAAATCAACCGGCTGATCCGAATCAGGAAACAGGATCAGGGTCACCCCGAAAGCAGCCAGGAAAAGCCCCGTAAATCGCAGCGGAGTGATTCGATGGACTCGAGTCACAAAGTGCTCGATGGCCACAATCCAGAAGATGAAGGTGTTCACGAAAATCGAACCGTGCGACGCATTGGACAAATCCACACCTGCCGTGAAGGTTCCGATCTGGAAGAACAGAAGAATTCCACCAATGCATGGCAGCTTCCACTGACCAGCCCGCAGACGCAGTGAAGTTTTATGGACCCTCACCCAGCCCAGCATAAAAATTCCGGCCAGTAAAAACCGCAAACCGGACACCGTCATTGGCCGCAGCAGATCGGTCGAATAACGAATAGCCACCGGTGTAGCGGCCCATAACACGACTGTCAGCAGGATGAGCAGGACGGCTCGTGCATTCAGCGGCTGCGTTTGATCCATCGGTGGATTCCGAAAAACGAAAAAGACTGTGTCGGTTCAGGGACTTGACTGTCTGAAACGGCTGCCAATTTTCGCTGCGATTCGCGTCTTCGTCAGTGAATCCGTACGCTGGGAATAGCGTGAATACTCCACGATGTCAAAGTCACCACCTGACCGGCATCCACGATCAGTGGATTCATCAAATTAAGGAAACGGAAAAACAGCATGAACTACCTCAAAATGATTCTGATTCCGGTGGTCATCATGAGCTGCTCCGTCACCCGCGCGGGCGACAAACAGTTACTGTACCTGGCGTCACAGCAGCAGAAGGCCATCGTTGCCTATGAGATCAGTAACGACAGCGGTGAACTGACACGACGTTTCCAGTTTGACATGGAAGGCACTCCGGGCGCGATGACGTATTCCCCCGATGAATCCATGATTTACGTCCTGCTGTCGGGGCTTGAAAACGGCGGTGCGGCCGCCGCGACAGTCGCACGTGATCAACACGGTTCATTGACCCTGAAGGGAACGGCCGCCGTCATGGGAGGGTCCCCTTATATCTGCTGCAGCCTGGACGGACGATGTCTGCTGGCAGCTCATTACGGGGCAGGTGAGGTCACCGTTTATCGTATCACCGACGGCGTCTGCACAGAACAGCTGCTGGATCACAGAATGACCGCGAGGACTGCACACTGCATTGAACTGGATCCGTCAGGTCAGTTTGTGTTCGTACCTCATACGAGACCAAATCGGGTTGATCAGTTTCGACTTGATTCGAACTCCGGTGTGCTGACACCCAATACCCCGCCGCATGTCAAAGGCCCCGATGAAAACCATTTGTATCATGAACCTCGACACTACGCTCATCATCCCCGACTGAACATGGCCTACACAGCGAATGAAAACGGAGGAGGGATTTCTGCATGGAAGTTCGATCCCAAAACCGGCACACTCAAACTTGTGCAGACCTTGTCGTCACTTCCTCCCGGATTCGACGGGCAAAGTGCCGGAGCCGACATTCACATCACTCCCGACGGTCGGTTCGCCTACGTTTCCAATCGTGACGTGACTCAGCGCGGCGAAGGAGACCCTCAGCAGGATACACTGGCGGGATTTGCCCTCGATGAAACAACCGGCCGAATGAAACTGACCGGACACATCGCAACAGTGGAGCTTCCAAGATCGTTTTGTATTGACACTACAGGCAACTTTCTCTTTGCCGGCGGACAGCAGACCAGGGAGTTATTTGCGTATCGAATCGACCAGACAACCGGCGAACTCAGTTTGCTGAAAAAATACGAATCCGACGGCAGGACGATCTGGGTGATGTGTGGTTCTGTGCAGGCTGACTGATCTCAAGTCATCAGTGATTATCCATGACGCGTCCGCAGATCATCGGTGTCCGAACAACCACAGAGATGAGCCGTGTTACCCAACACTGATGGCATCAACCTCTCACTCCCGCCGAACCAACACCGAAATCACCTGCCAGGCGCCGCACGATCCTGTTCCACTGTCAAAAAACACGACTCGGCGGGGTGAACAACCAGGCATACTCGTTCATTCGCAAAACATGTCCAGGAATGGTCCATCACAACAGATGTCCGGATACTGAACCGGTTCTGTGTCTCACCGAACTCCGAAACACCGTCCGTACTTGACAGACCGTGTTGTGCCCTGTGGAATGTTTCGCAACCATCTCCAGGTATGTCTCTGCACAGGTTCGCGCTGATATCAGACAGATTACCAATCCAATGCCCTCAACACGGGAACGGGATACCCAACTTAGCGCTGGAACATCATCAGTCATAAGCCCGACTCGGGTTACGAGTGGAGATATTCGGTGATGCACGATCTCAATCGACGAAGCCAACTTGACGGAACAAGGCTTATCTTCGGACTGTGTGTTCTGCTGTTCCGTGTTCCTGCAACTGTCACCGCAGAGGAACCTCGTTTCGAACGAGACATTGTGCCAATTCTCGACGCCAAGTGTGTTCGGTGTCACGGAAGCAGAAAACGCACCGGCGAGCTCGATCTCCGCTCCATGGCTGCCATTCGCAGAGGCGGCGCCAGTGGAGACGTGGTGACAGAAGGCCTGCCTGACGAAAGCCTGCTGCTCCGACGAATCTACGATGAGGAAATGCCGCCGGAGAACGAAGGAAAATTAACGGCCGCTGAAGTCACACTGATCCGCGACTGGATCGAAGCCGGCCTGCCTGCCGACGAACAGCCCCTGCCTGACTCACCTGACGCAGAAACGTCAGTCATCAGTAGTACCGATCGTGAATTCTGGTCATTTCAGCGACTGAAGCGTCCCGCCGTACCGGACGTGAACGGTCTGCCGCAGACGCCAATCGACTCGTTCGTTATGGAACAGCTCCACAAACACCGACTGACGCTTTCGGGGGACTCGGAGCCCCGTCGTCTTGTCCGACGGCTTTACTTCGATCTGCTGGGACTCCCCCCGACCCCCGCACAGCTGGAGACTTTTCTCAGCGACACCACGCCAAACGCCTACCAGAGACTGGTCGACCGCCTGCTGGCTTCCGAACATTTTGGTGAACGCTGGGCGCGGCACTGGCTGGACACCGTGGGATATACCGACACGGTTTCTTACGATGGAGACACCAACTTTATTCCGGGTTTCATCAAGGGGCGCTGGCGTTATCGCGACTACGTAATCGATTCACTCAACAGCGATAAACCGTACGATGAATTCCTCCGGGAGCAAATTGCGGGTGACGAACTTGTTGACTGGCGTGACGATGCATCCTTTGACGCAAATGTGATCAGCACCCTGGCCGCCACCGGTTTTTGGCGAAACAGTGAAGACCGAAGCGGTGCCGCGAAAGAAATCGTCTACAAGTGGTCGCTGCTCCACGACACCATGCAGACGTTTGGAACCAGTGTCCTGGGACTGACTCTCCGCTGCGCGAGATGCCACAGTCATAAGCACGAGCCGATTCCGCAGGAAGACTATTATCGGATGTTGTCGCTGATTACTCCGGCGTTCAATATCCAGGACTGGAAGTCACCGGAGGAACGTGCGCTGCCGGCCCTGTCGGCAGCCGAAAAAACACAGATTGATGCACACAACGCGGAAATCAACAAACAGACAGAGGAACTGACGCGTCAGGTGACGGAACTCCGTGACGCATGTCGAAACCGTCTTCGGGAGCAGAACTTCGGTCGCATTCCTGTAAAGGTACGTGAGGCGGTACGTGCAGCATTTGACATCGAGGTCCAGGCCCGGACACCTGAACAGCAAACACTTGTTCAGCAATACACGGACCGGCTCAATGTCACAGAGGACACCGTTGAATCAGCACTGACCGATGCAGAAAAAAAGAAGATAGCAGATCTAAAAGCGCAAAGTGCGGAAATAGAAACTCAACTCCGCACACACGGCTGGATCCAGGCGGTCTACGATGTGGGTCAGCCACCGGCAGCATACCTGCTGAAACGTGGCGATTACACACGTCGTGGACGAGAAGTCACTCCCGGTTTTTTGAGCGTTCTGGCGGACCCGGACCGGAAACCCGAATTCAAACCGCTCAACGCAAGCAGTGGACGCAGAACAGCACTGGCCCGGTGGCTCACGGAACCCTCGACGCCGGCTGTCGGACTCGTCGCACGCGTTTTCGTTAACCGTATCTGGCAACACCTGACCGGAGTCGGCCTTGTGGCCTCGTCAGAAAACCTCGGGATGTCCGGTTCCCGGCCCACACATCCCGAACTGCTGGAGTGGCTGGCGGCCGAATTGGTAGACGGAGACTGGCAGATCAAACCTGTCATTCGGCAGATTGTAACTTCCTCTGTTTACCGACAGACATCGCGACCGAACACACAGCTTCAGACCACTCAGGCCGGTGAGGTCAACCCGCTGGATGTTGATCCGGAAAACCGTTTTTTGTGGCACAGCCGTTTACGACGGCTCGAATCAGAGGCGATTCGCGATTCCATGCTCGTGGCAGCCGGCGTGTTTGACGCCACCCCCGGCGGCCCGCCCGTACCGCTTCAGTACAGGAAAGACGGACTGGCCGCTTTTGATGTGGAGAAATTTCCGTCACCAACGGCAGGATGGCGACGAAGTGTGTATTTGTTTCAGCGGCGGGTCTACCACCTGACGCTGATGACCGTCTTTGACCAGCCGAGTGTTGCCGGACCGACTTGTCGACGCGCCTCTTCCGCCGTTGCACTTCAGTCTCTGACTCTGCTGAACGACGATCTGGCTCTGGAGCTAGCAGAACAGTTTGGTAAACGTGTGTATCAACTTGCCGGAGACTCCCGTGAACTGCAGATCAACACGGCATTTCTCCTTGCTCTGGGCCGTTCGCCCCAACCTGAAGAACGTGAGTGGAGCAAACAGCTGCTTGGTCACCAGCTGCAACTGTACAAAAAAGATCCACAAAGCGGTTCCAAACCGACCATCCCCGAACAGGCGACTCAAAAGTCGCTCATGCACCTCGGTCGCGTCCTGTTCAATTCAACTGAGTTCCTCTACATCGAGTGACTCCTCCTCTTATGAATAACAATCTCGATTTTTGCCGGCGAAGTTTTCTCGAGCAGTCCGGTCTTGGATTTGGCACGCTGGCACTGGCGGCTCTGCTGAAACAGGATGGGTTGCTGGCAGCCGATCAGATCTCGCGGCCTGCCCTCAGTCTGCAGCCCAGGCAGGGACACTTCCCGGCACGTGCAAAAAATGTTGTGGTCCTGATGCAGTCCGGCGGGCCGAGTCATATGGACCTGTTTGACCCGAAACCCGAACTGCAGAAGCGTCACGGGACCACCGTTGCAATCAACAGTCTGCAGGGACGGCCGCGTGAGCCTCTGATGGCCAGCCCGTTTCGTTTCTCCAGGCGAGGCCAATCGGGAATGGAATTCTCCGAGCTGGTTCCGCACCTTGGCGCCCTGGCAGACGACCTGTGCATGATTCGTTCGATGCATACCTTTGACCCGTGCCATGCCGGTGCCCCCCTGATTCTCTTCACAGGCAAACTGGAATTCGGACGCCCGACCCTAGGCGCGTGGGTCAGCTATGCACTGGGAACAGAGAATCAGGATCTGCCCGCATATGTCGTACTTCCGGATATCGCCGGACATAACACGGCAGGTTCTGCGTTGTGGGACAACGGGTGGCTTCCGGCTTTGTACGGCGGCACAGAGTTCCGACCGATCGGTTCACCTGTGGTTAATCTGCATTCCGCGCGCGGGATGCCGAAAGGCGCCGACGTCAATGATCTCACGCTGATCGGCAGACTAAATGAAAAATACCGTCGGCGTTATCCCCGGGCCCTGGAGCTTGAGTCGCGGATCCGAAATTATGAATTGGCGGCACGGATGCAGATAGCCGCCGAAAAACACCTGGACCTGACGCAGGAAACGGCGAAAACACGAGAGCAATACGGTATTGATGATCCTGTCACCAAAGCATACGCAACACAGTGCCTGATGGCTCGTCGGCTAATCGAAGCGGGAGTTCGCTTCGTGCAGATCATGAACAAGCCGCACAATCCGTGGGATCACCACGGCAATCTGCGTTCGCGGCTGCCGCAGGAGTGTGCATCGATCGACCGGCCGTCTGCAGCCCTGATCGCAGATCTCAAACAGCGGGGTCTGCTCGACCAGACAATCGTCGTCTGGATTGGAGAATTCGGCCGCCTGCCGACGTCGCAGGGAGGTACGGGACGAGACCACAATATGCATGCGTTCACGGCGTTGATTGCGGGAGGCGGATTCAAATCGGGTCACATTCACGGCGCCACCGACGAACTGGGGCATCGTTCCGTTGTCGATAAAGTCAGTGTCCTGGACCTGTTGTCGACAATCCTGCATCAGGTTGGGCTGGACCAGAATCAGCTGTCATACCGCCACAACAACATCGAAGAAACACTGACTGACGCAAAAGTCACTCAGGCGAGAGTCGTCGGCGAATTGCTTAGTCAGGCACCGACAGTCGTTTAAAACACATGTAAGCCGACGGGGCCGATTGAATCTTCTGCTCAGACTGGCGTCCGGCCCCGGTACAGGACCGGGCTGTCAGTCGTCTGCAGTCGGCAGCACGATACAGATGATCTCTGTATCACTGCGGGCGTAAACGCAATTGCCGGCATAAGCCGGATGAGCCCAGGTTCTGCCAATGATGTTCGTGCGAGTCTCTTCCTGATACCCCTGAGGGTTCAGACGAACCAGGATCAGATCCCCATCGGAATTCAATGCGATCGCCCGATTCCCGTCTCCCAGCCAGACCAGTGTCGCCTGAGGATTCCGTCCCTTGGGAGTCAGACGATTGTCGTCATCCCAGACCTTCGTCCCGGTGGCAAGTTCAAAACAGGTTAGTCCGTGTCGTTTGTCGAGCATGTACCCGTACCCGTCGCGGTACAGTGGCTGCATCATCAAACCACGCAGATTACGTCGATCGTGCCACACCACTTCTGCCGACAGGGAGTCAGTGCCGGGGCGAATCGCCTTGCTGCCGTCGTAGTAACTGCAGACCACCACTAAGCCTTCCTGAAAAATCGGACAGGAGACTGACGAACCATTCACCACCTGGAACGGGACCGTCCACAACAGTTCGCCAGTAGAGGGGACCAGCCCCTGGACGTTTGTGGGAGTCCATGCGACCAGCTGTTGTTTCCCCTGCTGTTCAATCAGAATTGGTGTCGAGTATCCCGCAGAATCTGACAGACTCCTCCAGCGTTCCTCGCCGGTCTCCCGGTCAAAGGCCATCAGACAGCCGTTAGGATCGGCGCCGGGATGCACGATCAGCAGGTCCTCATAGATCAGCGGTGACGCACTGAGTCCCCACAGCGGCACACGAGCTCCAGCCTCTTCAACAAGATCGCGTGACCACACCAGTGTCCCGTCGACAGCCTCAAAACAACACAAATGTCCGACTGCCCCCAGAGTATACACTCGGTCCTGAAAAACGGTCGGAGTGGTACGCGGACCATTATCGTAACTCACTCCACTGTAGTCGACCGGATATACGTGGGACCACAACGGTTCACCTGTCACCGCATCGAAGCACAACACCCGTTCAGTGTCTTCGGGTTCGAGCTGTCGATCCATGACATAAGTACGACCGTCTGCAACAGCAATCCCTCCATAGCCACCACCAAGTTCCCGCTGCCAAACGCGTTTCAGTCCGTCCTCCGGCCATACGGCAGGCAGCCGGGGAGCCTGCCACGTTCCGTCGCCAAGGCGGCCCCGCCAGCGCGGCCAGTCCACACCGTTTTCAGGCAGCGGCACATCGGCTGGATCTGCTGTCATGGCTCGAGCCGAAACATCTGCATCCGACAACCCGGAGGCTGCGATGACCGGATTCAGTGTGGCCCCCTCCGAAGTCAGTTCGCAAACCACCCGCATCCCCAGCGCGTAGAAGCGACCATCCGGAATATCCGCATACCGAAATGCACTGCGGCAGTCACGACCGTCACTGTACCAGTCGCCGCCGCGAATCACACGAGATGTTCCCTGTTCCGAACCGAGCGGATCTGTCTCAGGTGACACCCGGTAATAATCACGGTCAAAACGGTCCATACACCACTCATGCAGATTGCCGTGCATGTCATACAGTCCGAACCCGTTGGGTTCATACGAACCAATGACCGTGGTGCGTTTCAGAAAGGGACCAGGCTCCGCATCTCCAAACGGATGTTCCCCATTGAAATTGGCCTGTGTGGAAGACAGTGTCTCACCCAGATGAAAAACGGTGGTCGTCCCAGCACGGCAGGCATATTCCCATTCCGCTTCCGTGGGCAGCCGATACACACGGCCGGCCGTTTTTTCCGCAGGCAGGTCTGACAGTCGCCGGCAGAACTCAATGGCCTGATACCACGTGAGACCATCAACCGGAACCTGTGAAGCCTCGTCCGATGCATCATTCGGCTGCTCACTTCTGGTGAACGAACTGGGATTGATCTCCATCAACCCCTCGAATTCCGGCTGGGTGACTTCATAGACACCCATATAAAACGGCTTACTGATTCGCACCTGATGTTGTGGCTGTTCGTCTTCGCGAGCACCGGGGTCGGCTTCGGCCGATCCCATAAGATACTCACCTGCGGGAATACGGGTGAGCTTCATACCGATCGAATTTGTGATCGTTGTGACCACTTCTTCGTTGAATTCTTCCTTCCGAGGCGTCGCCGGCTCTGAAGTCTCCGAGGTATTTTCCGATGGGGCACTGATGTCGTCACAGCCGGCCACGGTCAAAACCATTCCGACTGAAATGATCCACGCGATATGGAAAGAGTTGGGCATCCTGCATGTCCGGCTGAAAATCTGTTGAGTGCTCAGGTGAGGTTTCACTGTCAGTCTCAGATACGGCACGTGAAACAAACATTTCTCGCTATGATTCTAACTCGATGCTGAGTCTTCAATCCAATCCCGGGCGATCGTTTTGTTTCGCAATCCCGGATGCTTGCACACCAAATGTACACCGAAATTCGTAAAACCCATGTTTCGACCATGTCCGCAGAACTGCCCGCCGGCACCGACCGGGTCTGATGCCTGCCAATTATTCGTTTTTACTGTCGCAAAAACCGGGGACTGACACTCACAGATATATACTCAGCCAGGAAAACTTGCCTGCGGCACCTCGTTTGACGAACTTCTGCGGTAAACATTTCAAAGCGATTTCGATTTGAAATCGTTTCAGAAATTAAGGTATTGAAGAATCCCGACGACTCCCATACGGACACTCGAACCGAGGTCATTTCCCAAAGATGTTGTGTATCGGGGTCTGATGATCGATACTCTCAGGCTGCCTCAGCCTGGAATCGTGGCAGGTTCACATCGTCTCGGCGAGACGGTGCCTGTGCTTCTCGTCCTCTAAGTATCCTCGTCACACACTTCCCTTTTACCGGGTCGGCGATTCATCGGCGTGCCCCGCAGGAACCACAAAACAACCACTCAGCAGCGGTCTGCGACATTGGACGATCAATGAAGACAGTACCACCCAAGATCGTATTCGCTGCCATGTGGCTGGCCGGCGGAGGGGTCAAAGGCGGCATGACTTGGGGAGCCACTGATGAATTCGGCATGCGTGCCATCGAAAACCGCATGCATGTTCACGACCTGCACGCCACGATTCTGCATCTGATGGGCCTCGACCACGAGCGTCTCACCTTCCGCCATTCCGGTCGCGACTTTCGCCTGACCGACGTCGAAGGCACAGTTGCTCAGGGTATCCTGACCTGACCCGACATCTGCGAACGCAGGTAATCCAGGACAATTTGATTGGGTTCGCTTTTTTCCCAGTGACTCTCAGTACCATCGGTCAGCGTGATGACACGGAATTTCGCGATCTGATGGCCTTTTGACTCAGCCACCAGCACACTCGGGATGGCTTGCCAATCAATTTGTGTGCGACCTGACAACTCGTCGAAGGAGAATGGTTGCGACCGTTCGGTACAAGTTTGATAATCGTCCCGAAGATCATCCCAGCCTGTCGGCCATTGATTGTTGTTAGCTTTCATGTGTTCCACGACCAGGTCAGCGACCCACCAAACCGCATAGGCGTTGCGGACTCCTTGGTTGAGGCGGTGCAGACAGTATCCACCAGCAAGACAAAGTATGACGAGCACGACACAAACGGTCGGCAGCCTGGAGCGTTTTTCCGGTTCGGGTTGTACGTCAGCCATCAGTGTGATCCTGATTCGTACAAGCTAACTTTGAGCCCCGTCAGACCATGACCGGCGGGTTCTCCAAAGATCAGATCTTTGGAAACCAACGTGCTCGACAATCCGAACGCTTATCGTGCCCGTCCTGGTTTGCTTTATGCTGTCAGTCCGTTCGCAGGAACGTCAATGTTCCCTCAATCATGTCAGGAACGATCAGCTGCTCGTTTTTCCGGTCGAAGAACAGGTCGGCGGCCGTAGTGAACCTGTCGGACAGTACGGTCAATGACTGTTTCCTGTAATCGTACTTCCAGACTTTACCCAGCGGCCAACTGGAAACGTACATGACGCCCTGACCAAATTCGATCCCGTCGGCCCCGCGCATGCCATCAGCCATGATCGTATGCTGCTGACCGTCCCACGACAGAATATTTCCGGTAAAGAAATCGCCCAGTACAATTCGGTCGCGGTCACCGGTGCCCGCGACCGCAACCCCGTTGGGACCGGTCAGTTTGCCGCCGGGCGGAACGACCTGAGTCACCGTGCCATCCAGTCCGACTCGATAAACACAGCCGGTTTTGGGGCATTTTGCCCGAGTACTGTCCGCCGGCCAAAGCTTCCTTTCACCGTCCGGATCGAACATCCACCTGGGATGGCTCATCTCGGTCACATAAACACCGGTACCATCCGGCGTCACGGCCACGTCGTTTAAAAACTCGATCGGCCCCGGAAAGTCCTCCCTGGTCACAATTGCCTGAATTTCCCCTTTGGCATTCACTTGCCAAATCGTGGTTTCGTCGGCCGTCACGAGAACTCCACCGACGAATACAATTCCCTTCGGTGAATTCATGCCCCGACAAAATTCTTTCACACTGTCGCCATCAACAACATTCACGCCGCCATCACCAGGTTCATCACCGTCAATAATGGAAACAAACAGTTTGTCATCAAACCCGCGGCAGACACTTTCCGGTTTCTCGCCAACACTGATTACGCGAGGCTCCGAACTGTGGGCCGTCAATTGCAGCACGACGATCATGTTGACGGCGATTAAGATGTGCTTCATGGATCCGGCTCCTCTGTTTCTCCTGAGCTTGCCAAACGCATACGCAGTTCGTGTTGAAATGACTGCCCGAAGAATAATAGCAA
This sequence comes from Fuerstiella sp., assembly GCA_022447225.1. NCBI lineage: Bacteria > Pseudomonadati > Planctomycetota > Planctomycetia > Planctomycetales > Planctomycetaceae > Fuerstiella > Fuerstiella sp. The sequence goes on from JAKVAZ010000009.1 coordinate 144,696, forward strand.
AAACAATGTCTACTGCGCGGCCGCCGGGGAAGTTACCACAATGCTACCGCCCTGGCCGTCAATTCGGCAGGTCATTGTCATCACACACGGCAGATGTGAATTCATCGTGGACCAGCTGCGACAAAGGTAAATCCTCCTTGATTAGTTTTCCACCACAGAATGACTGTCTCAAACGGTCCGACTCCGCGTCCCAAAACTTCGCCTGTTTCAGGTACACCACCGGCAAAGTGAAAACAACCGTACCGGTTCCCGGCAAACAGGCCCCTGGAACCAGGCGAGGCATTCCGAACGCTTATCGTTCCTCGTCCAGATTTTGTTTAATTCGGTGATCCGTGACTGAAGCTGACGGACAGCCCATTGTCGGAACTTCCACGTTCGCGGTCCACAGGATCGCGTTGAGCACGATTTTTCGAAAATTGTCATCCTGCCAGCTGACATGGTTATGGGCGCCGGTGAAACCGAATCCCCGTCCTCCGCCCGGGCGTTGGTAGGCCCAAGCCACATGCTGCGGTTCCCTGCGGGCAACTGCCTCACGGACCGTCGCGTTCCCGCTGCGCGGACCATCGGGACGTTCCAGGCTTTCGGGGGGTGGCACATCAGACAGGATCGGAGTGACACCCTTTAAGCCGTCCACAAACCGCATGTGGTAATACCATTCATCCTGTACGCTGAAAGGCTGTACACCATGGCAGATCGGATGATCGGGAAACCTGTAAAACGTCGGTTTCCAGTGAGGATTGACCGACCAGTCGAGATCACAAAAACCTCCCATCCATTCGAGAAACTTTTCACCCGGCCTCCCCTTTTCCGCTTCGGTCGCCCAATGGATCATGACCACTCCTGTCCCTTTCTTCATCCATTCATCGAATTCATCCAGGTGAGGATTCAACAGGTGACGACGGTGACCGGTGCAAAAAATGACAACACTGTCAGCGTTTTCCAGGCAGGTGGTCTCTTTGGGATATCCGTCATGGGGCACAACATACGTATCGACCGGCAGTCCCGAACGTTCTAATCCGTCGGCCAGCAGCAGGCAGCCGGCACGGTGTTCGTGTTTCATCGTACCGTGACTCGGTGAACCATGGATGAAAACAACCTGTGCCCTGTCCTGAGCAGAACATAGGGCGGCGCATAACATCAGGCCCCAGAAGACGAAACCACCTTTGAATGTCATAACCTACTCGCTAACAATTTCGACCCGGTTCCAGTACGCCCATTCATTGCGCCAGTTGTTGGCCCGATTCTCAATGACCAGTGAAACGCTCTGCCCGGCAAACCGGGTGAGATCGACTTCGACATCCAGCCACTCGTTTCCGGCCACCGTCCGCCGGCCAACCATGGTGTCGGCAATCAGCTGGTCATCGGCCAGAACCCGCAGTTGCCAGTCACCGTGAGGGTGATGACTCACACACAGATTCAACGTGGTTCGCTTCTCTTTCGGAATCTCAACCCGACGTTTGAGCTGACAGGGGATGTGGCGATCCTGAGGGTGCGTCTGAACGGCCGTTCGATTTCGAAATTCGCGGTGAAACACGACTCCCAGTTCACCGACCGACCTGACGTTGAATCCCTTCGCCACTTTTTGAAGTGTTCTTTTGTATCGGTCGGCGGTCTTCGAATACTCAATTTCGTCCAAACTTCCGTCACCCGTAATCAGACGTCGGGCTACAAACCGGTTGAGCGTCGGAATCGAACCGGAAGTCACCAGATCGATCGCTTGAGGCGCAAAGTTTGGGACCATCGGCTCCAGAGCAAACCAGTACATGCGGGGAAGGTTGTTATCGTCAGCATCCTCTCCATGCGTCAACAGACCTTCCAGAATCGGCCAGCGATGTTTGAACGGCATCCGCTGAACGGCCGAGGCGAGGTACAGGCGAACTACGGGTGACGGATCAATCCGGGCCAGCAATGCAAAACGATTCCGAACCGACTGCGGGAAGATCACGGGCGAATCGCCGGCAGACGGCGAGAGAGGCAGGAACGCATTCATGGAACTGGCGTCGCCCAGTAATTGAATCGACCAGGCCCGAACATGTTCATTGGAATGGTTCAGCAGCCCGGTCAAATACGCTTGTTCGGTCCCTCCGCTCACGTGCAGAGCCCACAGCGCCCGCAGTTGCTTCGCAGAACCAGTTTCCGTTTTTAGCAGCTGTTTTAATTTTGCATGCACACGCGAACGATCCAGTGTCCCTTCGGACGCACGATACTGCAGTTCGGTCCGCGCCTGGCGGACGAACCAGTCATTGCGATCCGTTTGCAGATCGACCAGCTCGCTGTCAGACAACGCCCGCAAATCTGGCCGATTGACCGCCTGCGCATCGGTCGGCATGATTCGATAGACACGACCGGAATCCGGGAATTGAACCGAATTCCCGCACACGTCCTGATCGTGCCAGTCCAGGATGTAAACACCCCCGTCCGGACCGATCTCCACACTGAACCCAACCCAAGCCATGTCGTTGGTGGGAAGGAAGTCGTCACCATGCTGTCCGATAAAGCTCGATCCACTGGGGACCATCACATCGGTCAGTACGGCATGTTCATGGATATTACACATGAACAAACGGCCCCGATACTTTTCCGGAAAAACATCGGCCAGGTAAAAACGGGCCCCCCCGTGCGCAGACAGGTGGGTATGGTCCCGGATCGTTTTAATGTCGTCGTAAATGTGCGGATTGAAGTGCGGTCGGCTCTGTTTGTGATACACGCCTCCCTGCACCACGTGGAATAGATGCGGAATCACACAACAAGTGGCAAACCCCTGGCCCTGATCGTCAAAATCAAATCCCCAGGGATTGGAAAGACCGCGGGCAAAAATTTCAAAAGTCTGCCGCGTGGGATGGTAACGCCAGATTCCTCCGTCAATCAATTGCCGGTCGCCGTCCGGGTCGCCCGGTTTACCGACTTTCGACATCGTAAACACACCGTGACATCCGTAAAGCCAACCGTCCGGCCCCCAGATAAAACTGTTCAGCGTCTCATGTCGATCATTCATTCCCCAGCCGTCCAGCAGTACCTGAGGCGGGCCGTCAGGCTGGTCATCCCCGTTTTTGTCGGGAATAAATGTCAGGTGAGGCGGCGATCCGACGAAAACGCCCCCCATGCCAACGGCGATGCCGGAGGTAAACGTCAGTGTATCGATGAACGTCTGCTTTTTGTCAAAAACACCATCGCTGTCAGTGTCCTCCAGGATCTGGATACGACTGACCGGATCGTCAGTGTGTTTGCGGCGAGTCCGGTAATTGAAATTCTCGGCCACCCAAATTCGGCCCCGATGATCGAAACAAAACGCGATCGGTTCCGCAATGTCAGGCTCGGAGGCAAACACTGATACGTCGAAACCGGGAGGGATCGACATTTTGGCAACCGCCCGCTGGGGATCCAGGAAGGGTGCATCACTGATTTTGTGTTTTTTCTGGGGCAGTTCGTTTCGCTGTTGTTCGGCTTCCCGACCAACCTGTTCCGATGTTTGCAGGTATTTAACCAGATCGACCACCTGCCGATCGGTTAACCGGTCCAGTTGCCCGTCAGGCATGATTGATTTTTCAGAAGTCCGCTGAAATTCGATATCGGCTCTGGCAATCACGATCCTGGGCTGGTCGGGCGTTCTCAATACAAGTCGAGTTTCATCTTCCTGATCCAACACTCCGGTCACGACCCGACCGTCCACCGTTCCAACCACCACGGTTCTGTACCCGTCGGCAACGTCGAAACTCGGATCAACACTGTTGAGCAGGATGTAATCCAGATTGGCACGATTGGAACCGGTCAGATCAGGACCAACTTTTCCACCCTGGCCGTACAACAGATGACAGGCGGCACACGTTTTCTCATAAACGACCCGACCCCGCGACGGACTGGCCTGTTGCATTGCTTCCGGATTGCAGATTTGGCGGTATTTTTTCAGCAGCTGTTCCCGTTGTTCGGCAATCGGTTGATTGTTTTGGCCGAACACATTGACCCATTCCTGTCCGAGAATGCCGTGCAGAGAACGAGAAACCTGGGACGGGACTTCGTCACGCGGGATCTGCCCCTCCCGAACTGCCTCCAGTAATGCCCGGGCATAAACCCTGCGTGAAGCTAATGTGTCTAGTACGGCGCGACGTTGCAACACATCAAACCCGGAATAACGTTGAAGCAAAATGTCGGGCGCTTTGAGATTTTCCACAATCGCGAAGCCACGAATCGCGTCGAGCGCCATCACCGGTTCATCGATCAAAGTTTCCAATTGCCGGGAGGCTTGCTGATTTTGCTGGTTCAACAACCGGTCCAGCGCCGTTCGGCGCCGACCGGGATCAGTGGCCGGATCCGCAATCCTGTCCAGCGCCCGCTGAACCGCCAGTTCATCACCAAACATCTGAGACAGCTGCAGCGCACGCTGTCGGACCTGCGAATCGGAACTTGAGGTCAAACGGCCGTTCAATCGGTTCCAGGCGTCCGGTTCAGGAATATTTCGTCTGCCTTCCAGACCTTCCAGAACGCCCTGTAGCAGAGCGGCCTGGACCAGCGGATCGTCCGTCCTGTCAATCGCCTGTATAAGCATCGGCAACGAGCCGTCCGGTTCACCATCCTGCACAGCCCAGGCAGTCGCTGCCCAGCACCACAACAGACCATGACAAAGCGTTCGACCCCACGCGCAGGTCGCAAAAATTTTCATTCCGATCAGTCCGCTGATTAAGACGAAGTTTGCAGGGTAAATTCCGGTAGAGGAACCACTTGACCCTGTTTCAGAGCCGATTCATGAGCGCAAAGCCCAACGCAGGTCCAGTTGGCGCTGGTGACCGCATTTGGCCACGGATCCCGATCCTCCAGTAAGGCGCTGACAAATTCGTGGACCAAATGTGGATGGGAGCCACCGTGGCCGCCGCCCTGAATAAAGGACAGGTGATCCGCATCATGGATTTCTGCGGGAAGTGTAAACCGCCGGATTGGTTCGGGCAAAAGGTGGGCAAAGTCAGGCACTTCGATCTTTTGGGGAATCTCATGTTCCTGTTTTTTTGCCGTATGCAGAACGTGTGGTTCGTTTTCAACCAGGGTCCACTCGAAACTTTGCCTGGTTCCGTACACGTCGAAACTCTCACGGTACTGGCGAGCAACATCGTACAGAAATCGCCAGATATGGGCGGTCACGTCGGAGTCCTTGATCTGGATGTGACACGATTCGACCGCGAAAGAATTGCCCGATTTTTTGGCAATATCATCCCTCACTGTTCCGCTGCCAAAACAACTGACCCGCGAAGCAAGCCCGTCGAGTAAACCAAGACAGGGGCTGACCACGTGGGTCGCGTAGTGCATCGGGATCATCTCTTCCCAGTAACTCGGCCAGCCGTCCATATCCTGTGGGTGTGAAGCTGCCAGATGCTGAATTTTTCCGAGTTCCCCTTTCCGGTAGAGCTCCTTGATAAACAGGAATTCCCGGCTGTACACGACCGTTTCGGCCATCATGTATTTCAAACCGGTCTGTTGTACCTTTTCGACAATCTGTCGGCATTCGTCGATGGTGGTCGCCATCGGTACCGTACACATCACATGCTTGCCCGCGTCCAGAGCCTGCAACGACATCCAGGCATGATCCGGGATCGGACTGTTGATATGCACAAAGTCAATTTCACTGTCGGCCAGCACGTCATCGTAACTGGTATACCGCCTGGAAATCCCGAATCGATCGCCACACTTATTCAGCGCCGCCTCGTCCCGACGACAGATCGCGCTGATCTCGACCTGGGGATGCGCCTGATAAATCGGGATAAACTCAGCACCAAAACCCAGTCCAATCATCGCCCCCTGAGGGATCTTATTCATTCCATCACCTATTTTATTTGCGAACGGTCCAGGCCGTTCGATTGACCGGCAGATCACCACCCTGCGGTGGTACCGGCGGAAACTGCACGGATGCAGGGATTCGCTTAATATAACAAACGTTTCGACAAATCACGCCCTTGCGCACGTATAGGTATGCCTTGACCAATGAGTTTTTTCAGGACAGGCGAACCGTCAACTGCTGTCGTCACCATTCACTCGTCTCAGCGCGTTCCCAACACAATGATCGTATAGTCGATCCTGATGCTATTCGTGAAACACGTTAGCCGGATTCGTCTTCCTCATCATGCGTGACCCGCCATTCATTGCAATCATTGCTTGATTTAGATTCCCGACTCCGGATAAAACGTCCGAATACGACATACCTGAATTTCCAACATTCCAAAACGATGAGTCCGTTCAGCATACAGAACCCCGTTCGACTCACCGACCGCATAGCACGAGGACTGTCACCTCCTGTTCTCCCCCCTCCCCCGCACGGTCCGATGAGCTGACCACTGAGTCTTTTTTCCGCAAACACGGCTGTCGGTTTGCATAGACATCCCGTCTCCTGAAAACGCAACCAACATCCTTCCGCAAACGTTCCAGCGCGTCCTGTTCGCCAGCCGAAACATTCGACAGCCCTGGATCCGACCTGAAACATAACTTACAAATGTCCTCAGCGTCCTGGCCTACTCATGATTGACTGCCGGCTGCCGTGCAGCCGGAACGATCGTATGGCCTGATCCTCAACGAAGCATCCGCGGACACAACCCGGTAAGTCGGACGCGGGTGGTTCGCCGATTTGTTGGAGATTCCCGACGTTCTCCGGATCTTCGGAAGACCGCTGGTTCACATCTTGACTTTACGCAGGAACGTCAGAACTTTCTTAAAAACACGGGCGAGCTCCATGCCCATTGTCCATTGGTCTGTCTCACCCTGACGTAATAAAACCCTTCCTCCCCGCTGTCATCCACGTCGACAAACTCGCAGCGCCAATTCAGCTCCCCGGGCTGGGGCGCACGATTGAAACGCCAACTCGGCGCGACCGTGTGCTCGAGTGAACCCGATCGCGCCCCGAGCATCAGTTCCTCAAGCGTATGCTCGGCGCGAACACCGTTCATCACCGCGAATACCCGCGCGTCTCGCTGCATTTCAACTTCCAGGCACATCCCCTGAGTCGTGCACGTTGAGTTCGTTGGATTGCCAACGGACTGCGTTTCGAAAAGAACGGCCCGCTCCGTTTTCTCAAGGATTCTGGAGCAATAAAATGACTCTCCTTTGTCTGATTCACGTTCCGTCGGCGCCACGACTTCCAGACCACGAAAGCGTGGCTCGACGTTCAAAACACGACCGGAGTGAATTCCAAATTCGACACACCAGTCGGTCGTTCTGTGCTTCTCGCCCCAGCCAAGTTCGAGGTGGAGTTTTGTCCTCACACAGTCGCTCGCCCCGGATACCGGAGCGACATCCATTTGCGACAGCCGCCGTATGAGTTTGCCGTTCCTGATCACATCCACACAGTCAATCGCGCCGCCGGCCGCAACGTTGACCGCGATTTTCCGACGTGTCGTGACAGGTATCACATCGCCCATCGCTGCGTCATTGACCGCGAATTCCAGCAGTATCCGATCACCGGTCAACGCGTACATGCGCCGCGCGTAAAACGCATCCCAGATCGCTTCCCGTGTACAGGCCTCCGCCCACAAACCAGTACAACCATGTCCATAACTTCCGGGATGTCCACTGTGATGATCGGTACTGCCCGAAAAGCCAAATACGTGTCCGTGGCGCAAACCGCAGGCGATCGTACTCTCCCAGTCCGACGGCCCCATCGAATGCAGAAACGGACGCGTATTTTCACTGTTTTCCGAACAGCCGTGCATCGACAACAACTCGACGAACGGGGCAAACGTCGGGTCGAACGTACTCCAGTCGATCCCGCGGGTACCGGCGCGGTAACCAACATGATGTGGCTGCGCAATGCTGTCTTTCCCATTGTCACGAAGGTCCTGTAACAACCGCTGCAGATCGTTGAGATCGTCGGGATACAGAATTTCTCCATCCAGAGTCTTGTAGAGCATGTTACGATCCCCGGTGGCACTGAAGTGAACTTCGAAGCCCGGAAAAATCACAAATTCACCCTCCACGTTCCTGGTCCGCAGCGTCTCCATCATTTGTGGCCAGGCCGATTTCAAACGGGAAAACCCTTCTTCGTGAAAGTCGATGAGATACTGAATTCGTTCCTCGGGCTGAGGCATATCGGGCCAGTGCGCGTGACCGGTGATCGACACGAAATCCAGTTGCTCGCGTGCGTTGGACAATGCGTCTTCCAATGAACCGTGGCCGTAGGAAATCCCGCAATGATTGTGAATATCACCAAACAAAGGGCGCAAACCGCTGTAGGGGTCACCGTTCATCTTCTCGTCCCACTGGTCTCCGTCTTCCGATTCGCCCCGTTCGGGCACCGACAGGCCGAAAGTATGCCTTCGCCTCCCTGCGGTAACTCAACTGTCTGTTGCGGATGACACCGAGGTCGTTGTGTCATCGTTCAAGTCTCCTCATGCTGTGAAAACTCATAACACATGTGTCAGGATTTTGGGAGCAGACCAAACGTGGCGACGGCGTATCAACCACGGAAAGGCCTGGCAGGTTCAATGCAAAACGCGGATCTGACGAATCGGAACGAAAAGTCCAGCGCCAGGTCGCGCACAAATCCTGCGGGCAGACAACATGTTCAGTAGCGGCTTTGCGTGCATCAATCAATAACGCCAGCCCGCCTGTAACAGAACACCGTCGCTGAGCCGTATTTCTGTGGCCGTCACTTCATATTCAATGCGCCGGTTGAATGCATAGCCACATTCAGCGAACCAGCCGCCTCCGCCATCGGTGACGTGATCAATTCCAAAGATCACTCGGATATCCCGCAGAGACAATTCGTCTGTGAGTCCTGAGTTCCGCGTCACTGCCCAGGTATTACCGCCGATACCGGCTGTGAGATAACTCCACGTTTCATACCGGCTGCCGTTTTTGTCCAGTCGCCATGCAAGCTTCGATTCCGGAAAGCGAAGGTCGAGTTTGACCGTCGGCTTCGGAGTCCATGTCAGGCCGACTGCCGGGAGCAGCGGTAGATCGGCACGGTCGAGATAGACGGCACCAAACGACAGTGACAGAAGCTCCGGTTGATAATCCCAGTTCAGTAAACCGAGCCCAAAAACACGAAACGCCTGATCACTCGTCGTAAAATCACTGCGGATTGAAGGACGCAGGATAGCCATCGCGCTTAGCTGATTATGAATTGGCCTGCGGTAGAAAAAACTCAACCCGGTTTCAAACAGTTCAGCGGGAACGTCCAGCGTTGGTGCCACGTCAAAAACATCAGCTCGAAAGGAAGGAGTGACTCCGAGAATATTTTGGAAACTACCGAGTGGGATGCCCAAATCAACAGATGTTTCAACAAAACGTGTGTTCAAATCGTCGTGGCCAATGGCTTCTAACCAACCGGCAGAAAACTTGATGTTTTGAACCGCTTGTTTCTTGAACCGTCTGACAGGAATCTCGGTGATGTTTACGTGCGGTGTGGAATCCAATCCGTGGGGAACACATTGCAGGGAAGACTGCTCAATAGACGCATGCTGCGCTTGAACGCACGACGTCAACATTAGGATAAGACAGTGGACAGGTTTCACGATGGAATCTTAGTCATCTCATGGAGACTGACCTGCGTTAAGAATTCGATTTTGGTGAGACTTCCAGGTCAATTGTTGGGATCGTCATGCCCAATAGCAGAAGTTGCCGATCGTGCTGAATAAGTTTCAGAACTTCTGACTGATTGTGGAGTGGGTCTGGCAGGTTGAAACAGGAAACGAACGGCCATAGCCTGCAATGTCGTCACCTGCGGTTAACATCACCAATCACGCGTGTCTGTGCCGTTCCCCACAGGATTCCACGTTCATCGCATTCAGAAACAACGAACAATTCAGCCGGACTTCATGAACAAAAGATGAGAACTCGTCTCCGCTCCACGAGTTTCTAATCCACTGGTGTTATCGGCGATGCCTGTCCGAAATGTGTCCGGTCACGCCGGCGAGTGTGCTGACGTGTTAAACAACCGGCATCATGGCAATATCGATCCAGCACAACCCTGCTTAACTGGTTCCGGCATCGTCCGGTATTGACGCATATTCGTCAGGATCCACGGTGTCTGAAAACAGCAACGGGGCACAGTCTTCCATGTCGAAGTGGAACATCGCCTGTGTCGCCAGACTGAGATCAATTTCAGTCACGAGTAGTTGTTCCTGCCGGAGTTCAGATTCAGCATGCACCTGACCATCGGGAGCAACGACCATTGAACGACAGTTCTGATGCGGATCCAGGCACGCGTTGCACGATGCAAACCAAATCGTGTTTTCGGCCGCTCGGGTCGTGATCATGGAATGATGAAGGGGAATCTTCCAGGCATTGGGACGCGTGGTGTTATTCTGTGGGTGAAAGACAAGGCGTGCTCCCTGACGGACGCATTCGGCCGTTGTTTCCGCAAAACGGAATCCCTCAAAGCAAATCACCACGCCCACACACACGTTGCACAGTTCAAACGTCTGCATCGTGTTCCCGGATGAGTACGCTACGGCATCGAGGGGTGTCAGCTTCGTCTTGTGGTGAACACCCAATACTTGACCCTGCTCACTGATCACCAGCGCTGAATTGTACGGTCTGGCATCTGGCTGACCGGCAACAGGAGTCTCCGTTCCCAAAATGCAGGCCATGTGTGCGCGGGCGCAACGCCGCGCCACTTCTTCGTGCAGTTCATTCAACTTCGCGACGGGACACGGTGCACGGGTTTCGGCAATATCAACACGATAGCCAACCGTCTGTGTTTCCGGGAAACAAACGATCTGCACACTCTCACGAGCCGCTTCGTCCAGGAATCGCAGAATCGTCTCGGAATTTTGATCAAAATCGGACGTCTGTCGGGTCTGAGCCAGCCCGATTCTTAATGTGGTCACGCCAAAGCCTCACTTGAATCACAAAACACACAAGGATGCGTGTACCTCCGACTGCAGAGCTGATCGCACACGGTTTGGTCTACCGTATGTCAGACGCACACACAGTGTCTTACAAAGGAGTCCTGTCCGGCAACACAAAAGTCGGTTTAACACGTCAGCGGGGAAAATCCGGTCTCATGACAGAAATGAACTGTACCGTGAACTCAAACACGTTCATCAAGGCAGGATGATATCCGAAACATGGAGAATGCTGTTGAGTCCGGCACGAACCTTTTAGTCCTGCCGCATGTGCGGCAGGGTCCGATATTCTCCTGTTACAACCCGGTCTTCTGCAATCACAACCCTCGTGTGTGTTCACGGCGGTACAAATGAAAAGAGGGAAGGAAAAATCCTTCCCTCTTTCCGCCGAGCGTCTGCCAGACAGACAACACGACAGGAGCTCCCACTCGGGCAACGAGCCCTTTTATGAGTGGGAACAGGCGAACCAGACAGCCCAGGGGTTACTGCTCCCGATGTTGGTCCGGAAACCGGTGCTCCTTCGACGAGTCCTGGTGGATAGACCACGTCCGTGCTCAACCACTTCCGGTCCTGCCATCTCCTCTTTTTGCTCACAATTTCTCAGACAGGCCTTGATCCGGCCATGCATTCATGGCGTGTGAACTTATCCTTCATCCGCTCACTTAACTACGCGAGTTTTGAACAACGCCCAACTTGTGTGCGGATAGGCCTTCCACCGCTGACTAGGCAACACGCGCGCCAAATCGACAGCAGAGACACAATCTCATTGAGTGTTTTTCTCAAATGGTCAGCGAATTTAGCAGTCCATGGACCGGAACGTTTCACACAATTCTGCACGCAGGCATAACTGGATGGAAACAGCTGCATATTTATGCATCAGTATCGCTTATTCGTCCGGCACTGTTTATCAGGCCGGTTACACTCGTTGGATCGCATCAGGAACTCCAGCGTTCCAATTCCCTGAGAGGCCCGTTCAAATTCGCCATCGAACAGATTAAGAACTCTCAGGATCAATCCGGCACTGAGGGGAATTCAACCACGAAAAACAAACCGCCGGAGACCTGTCGGGCCGTCTCCATTCATGGCCATGTGCTCCCGAACAGACTGTTCATTCCCGTCTCTTTTCCAAAAGCTGCCCAGGGGCGTATATCCCGTGGTCATCGTCATTTTGGATGCAGCTGCAACAAATCAAGTTGATACCGACCAGATCAGACCAGCTTGTCCCCCGGGGCAGACTGTCGAACTGACAGAGACCTCAACTTCGCTGGCCGATCGTCATCACGTTCACGGCCTGCGGCAGGACACAGAAGATCGGCATCTGAACAACTCAACACTACCTGCCCCGCCACAAAATTCACTTATCTCAGCCGAAACGACAATCCCCGCGCATAAAAAACGCCTGTTCAAACCCAACTGAGGAGCTTCGAACAGGCGTCGAATAGCCTTGCACGGTTCACGAGAGCTAATTGTTCTCAGCTAAAGCAACATTGATTCTTCGCCCCTTGCGGTCAAAGTACACTTCGCCTTCAACCAGCGAGAACAGCGTGTAATCGTTACCGATACCTACGTTGCGGCCCGGATGCCATTTGGTGCCACACTGTCGAACCAGAATGTTACCAGGAGCCACACTCTCGCCGCTGTACTTCTTGATGCCCCGTCGCTGAGCCTGCGAATCACGTCCGTTACGGGTCGATCCCTGTCCTTTCTTGTGAGCCATATTACCGTTCCATTTACTATGATATTCGCGGAGAGACGCAGCAATGGAGTCTCTCGGACAAGCCTTTGAGTTCGCGGACAAGCGATCTCCGAATAGGTTAATTCCCTATTTTGACGTCCGGAGCTAAATATGCAAGAGATCTCTCACTACCTCTCGCATGGATTCCCGGAGGAAGCAGCATGTTCAGGGAGCGTTAAACGGACATCACGGCCGTTACGCACATAACAATCCACCGGCGAATAGACGATTGACAAGGTCCACAGGGTGAACGTCCGGCCTGGGTGATTACCTGACAGTCGCATCCTTCGTTCTGTTGCCGAGAACAGAAAGCACACCGGGAAAATCCAGAGTTGCTTCGCGTGGCACATAGATCCATTTTGGTTCACCGACAACACGAAACTCTCGATCACTTTGTTCAAAGCGATCTCCAGGCCTGCCAAATTCCTGCACAATACACTTGTCCTCAACCATGATTTTTCCGTCATCATGCGAAGTGAGCCGATAAGCATTGCTGAACCCGGACATGATCACTCTAAAGAAGTCTGTATCAGGATTAACATTGCGCCAGATGGCAACTCCGTAGAGTGCGTGATCCAGAGCGTCGGGGTCATCTACAGAAACCTGAGTCCCAACAGCAGAAATGGCCTCGATGCTGTTGAGAAGCTGCCGATCTTTGGCGTTATCACGAAATTCCCGCCTCAAGACCGCCTGCTGAATGCCGTGGTTGACTTCATCAACGTAGGTGTTTTCCGCACCCTCATCAGTTGTTTGCAGCACGAAACGTGGCATCACCAGGCTGTCAGTACGGAATTCATCCGGTTTATTTTGGGGATCCACAGCTTCATTCCGGAGACGATTCAGCAGGTTCGACCGGGATTCTTCAGACCCTGCCAATTCCGTGTAGTCCCGTGGTATGACGCGGTACACCATGTACCAGACAAGCTCACGCTTTGTCTGCTGAGTCTGTGGATCTGTGACCGGCAGTCGCAGCAGCCGAACCGGTTTGTACTGAACTTCGGCAATCCACAAAGCTGGAAATCCCGGGCCAAGGATCGCATCGTTTGCCGTACGGTTTAGCTGTGTCCCGAGCATTTCCTGCACGTTGACAACAATCGAACTGCTGCGAGCAAAGCCTCGATTCAGTTCGGCCCGAATCGTTTGACTGTATGCAGCCTGCTGGCTGATTCCCGCAAAAAACGTGAGCAGCACCAAACAGAAATGACAGGTTCGGCCAAACATTGAACAGATCCTGATGACTTGAACTGGTCGCGAACTTAAAAACGTCCGTCACCTAATTTTACCGGCAGAACCGGCACATTATGCCGGTCAGTCGAAATTCTGCGACGGTCCCATAGAAGTTATCGACCGGATACCGGATGGAGGTTGCTCTATCGTCTGCGCAAGCTCTGCAAAAGCAAGGAAATTACCAGCGACGAAGCGTGTACATCAACCAGATTTTGTTTCGACAATGGATTACCGGTGGGAATTTGTCGTCGCCTGCCGGGTCTCACCTTTCCCGGACATCATGTTTCAGATCAGATTGCGGGTGTCATCCGATCTCAGCTGGGACAGAGTCATCCACTTCGCAGTCGCGGTGACAACCCGAGTGCCTCGCTCCCCAAAGTACCGTAACTCTTTGAGATCAAGCGAAGCATGGTCTCTCTCGTCACCGTTCCAGGCGATCATCCGGCGTGATTTCTATGACAGACTATTTATTCTACCACGGATAATGCTCACAGCGTTTTGAACCAGGTAACAATGTCAACCACAATATGGTTCCCTGGTATTCCGCGAATACACCCATATTCCGACGGCGTGAAGGGTCAATCTCCCGGAATCATCGCTTAGCATGCTGTTGCTGACTGATCTTCGAATGATCCGGAAACCACGCAGAGGAATCTCATGTTTCACCGTCAACATCGTCGAACATTTCTGACGAAGCTTGCGGGAGCCGGCGCCGCGATGCTCTTACCGCGATTCCGTGACAATCCATGGCTGATGGCTGCGGAACGGGTTCGCAACAGGCTGCGGATCACCGAAATCGAGAGCTACACATTCTACCTTCCCTATCACAAATTCAATTCAACAGATGTGTTGCGGTACCATAGTTACCGGCTTCAGGCCAACACTGTGATACTGGTCAGGACAGACAAAGGCCTTGTTGGTGCGGGACAGTCGTGGGGGATCTACAACGTCTCCGATGAACAGCGGAAGAAGTACATTGGAACAAGTCCGTTTGACTGGCTGGCTTCGCGTTCCGATCTGCCGTTCAACATGGCAATGTACGATCTCATGGGCAAATATCTGGACATTCCGGTTTGGAAACTCATCGGTGAACAGGTTCGTGATCGAATGCCGGTGTCAGCGTGGACGGCTTCGTTTGCTCCCGAGAAGATGGCCGAAGAAGTCAGGCACGCTGCATCCATGGGATACAAGTGGCTAAAGTATCACATCGACGAAACACAGAATGTCGTTGATCAAACGCGGGCTATGCAGGCGGTGGCCCCGCCGGACTTCAGGGTCCATTACGATTTCAACGTCAATTCACATCGGGCGGCCATTGAACCGGTACTCGACGCTCTCCGGGAGTTTCCAATTGTTGGACGCATTGAGGATCCCATCAGCACTGCGAAGCCCGAGGACTGGCAATATTTCTGTGACAAGTATGATTTTCCGATTGTCGGACATCATGCGCCGGTCAACTTTATGGTCAACGGATCAGCAGACGGTTATATGGCAGGACACGCTCCGATTGGCCAGGCCATGAACGTGGCCAGTGTGGCGGAACACGTCAACAAACCGATCATGCTGCAGCAGGCCGGCACCTATATCAACCAGGCCTTTCAGGCACACGAAACATCCGTTTTCCCGACCGCGACAATGGATCAGGTCAATCTGGCAGAACTCTGGGACGATCATGTCACCAACGAAACCATGCCTATTGAAAACGGCAGCATCTCAGTACCGGACGGTCCGGGACTGGGGGTCACCGTCGATGTTGAAAAGTTGAAGCAGGTAGCAAGTCGGCCAAAACCGAGTCTGGCGCCCTATCTGGTGAGAATTGTCTACAAGCACGGTCCCACAATTGTCGCCCGGCACATTCCAGGCACTGAGGGTCATACTGACGACATGAGAATGCTTACGAGGCTCCTTGGGCAAAAAACGAATCTGCCTGGTCCGGTTCCCGGATACATGAACGAAGTCCGAACAGACTGGTGGGACGACACCAGTGACCCGGCCTGGCAAAAGGCATGGACCGCAACTGAGAACCAAAAATACGTTCTGATATGAAAGCGATCCGTCCGGTGGCGGTGGTTCAGATCAATTCGTAAATCGGAGAACCTTCCGGCAGAACCGGAACCGGGCGACCGGCTGGCGTGATCGTCTCCTGAGTCGGATTGATTCCAAGGTGACGATAAATCGTTGCCAGCACGTCGCCGGGACTCACCGGACGTTCAACCGGCACCTCACCCTTGTCGTTCGACGCCCCCAGAACCTGACCGGTTTTCAGGCCGCCACCTGCCAGCAAAATGCTCATCAGTGACCCCCAGTGATCGCGACCTCCGGTTTTGTTCACTCGGGGAGTGCGACCAAATTCTCCCCACACAACCAGCAGTACCCTGCGATCCAGTCCGCGTTCATACAGGTCCGTCACCAGTGCAGACACCATCTGATCCATCGGCGGACCGGTCACTTCCATTCCACGGTTGGGCCCCTGCGAGCCGTCTGACGGTCGATGATCATTAACGATATTGCGATGCCAGTCCCACGACAACGAGTCCGGCGCCGTATTGAGGGTAACAAACGTGACACCGGCTTCCACCAGACGCCGTGCCAGCAGCGCCATTTGTCCCCAGCGATGGCGCCCATACATGTCACGCGTTTCCGGAGATTCCCGATTGAGATCAAACGCCTGACGCGCTTCACCCGTCGCAACCATTTCGAGCGCCGCGCGGGTGAACTGGTCAACCCCCTCGAACGATCCGCCGATATCGGCGCTGCGTGCCAGACGATCGACTCCGGCCAGCAGTGACCTGCGGTCCTCGGCCCGCCCTACAGTCATGTCATCAGCCAGTTGCAGACTTGCTGTGGCCTGACGAATCTTTTGAGGATTAAACTCGTCAAAAAACGGATCCTGTAGAACGGTAAACGGGGAATACTGCCCCCCCAGATGACCAGGCCCCATGACTTCGCCGATCTGGAGGTTTTTTGTCTGTTCATCAGCAAGCAGGACGTATCCGGGAAGCCCGGGCCGATTCGAACCGCGAAAACGCGAAGTGACTGCTCCTGCCGACGGATGCGTCGCCCGTTCTGCGGTTCCCGGATATCCCGTTGAACACCAGTGTGCCCCGGTAAAATGGCCGTTGGTTGTATGTGTCACGCTTCGAATAATCGAAGCACGATCAACAATCTGAGCCATTTTGGGGATCATTTCACAAAATGAAATCCCGGGAATTTTTGTGGCGATTGGCGAGTACGGCCCCCGAATTTCGGACGGAGCCTGTGGTTTGGGATCAAACGTTTCAAACTGACTGGGCCCGCCCCCAAGCCAGATCTGAATAACCGCCGTATCGGATTTGCCCTGAGTCTCCGCCACGGCCTGTGATCTAAGTCTCAGCACATCGTCCAGTGCCAGACCGGCACCACCAGCCAGAAGACTGGACTGCAGAAATCCACGACGTGAACGTCGTGGGGGCTGCACGTCATATCCGGTCTTGGGGGCCATCAGGAACTCCGACGGTTTATTGATCAAATCCACACCAAAACTTCATATTAACCAACTCGTAAACTACTGACAATAACTGTTGAAACACAAAACAGCTCAATCAGGTGCAGCGTCAGAAAAACCAGTCTTATCCAACCTCAGTATTCCTGAACGCGTGTTTCCTGACCATACTTTCTCAGCACACATTTGATTTCCCGGGTGCAGGTCAAAAGACTGCCTAATTATACCATATACAGTTCACCCTGCATAAGAAGGCATGCAGAATCAAAAAATACTGACCACTCACCTTCTCTCGAGGTATTCAGAAGGAGAGGGAATTAGTAACGACCGGCCATTTTCCGGTCATCGTTTTTCCACCACTGTCCAAAAGTACATGGTGGTTTTCATGCGTCTCAACGTCGGACTCAACTCCGCCGGGAAATTTATCGACGCTCCAACGACACCAACCACGAACGCTGCGGCTTAACGTGAAACTGAAAATCACCAAGCCTCTCCTCCCGAAAAAGTCCCCTCGAAGAACAGACACCTCATCAATCTCCCCTGTATCAATCTCCCCTGTATCAATCTCCCCTGTATCAATCTCCCCTGTATCAATCTCCCCTGTATCAATCTCCCCTGTCACGGCACAATAAGGTCCGGCATCATGCCAGGAACAGGAGGCGACTCCAGTTGTCCCTGTTCTGATACAAGGTGCCGGTCGCAATCGATACATTTGCTGGACACTGTGCAACGCGCACGTTAGGTTCCCTGCCTCTTCAGTGTGCTTGCTTATGAGCGACCTGAAAACGTCGTTCGGAGGTTCGGCATGAATATCGCGCAACTTGCGGTCGACGGGCTTACAGAATTTGGAGAATACGAGTCCTGGCATTTTGAAAACCGCTGGCACACAAATCGTGAACTGCTTGAACATGGCTGCCGGCTGGCGACAGTACTGACTGAACGAGGGATTCAGGCCGGCGACCGCGTCGTGGTAATGATGGAATCCTGTCTCGAAGTTCCACAGGCTTTTCAGGCGATTGCCCGAGTCGGTGCCGTGGCCGTACCGATTATGCCTCAGCTGGTTCCCGAAGAAGTCCGTTACATCGTGGAAAACTCAGGTGCCGCCACAGTGATTACGGCAGCTGACCTGACTCAGAAGGTTACTGAGGCAACCGGGACCATCGATGGATTTCGACAGATTCTTGTCTTTGGTGAGACAGATACTGACGGTGCCGAAAACATTTCCTCAATGGCGGCGTCGGCGGCTCCGCGGGCCGAAATGTACGATGCGAGTGATAATGACACGGCTGTGATCATCTACACGTCAGGAACCACAGGCCATCCCAAAGGAGTCATGTTGTCTCACGGCAACCTTGCAGGCAATATCCAGGCAACCGCAACTCTGTTTTCATCGGGAGCATCTGATCGCTCACTGATGGTGCTGCCGATGAGTCACGTCTATGGCATGATGCTGATGAATATTAGTGTCGTTCTTGGCGGACAAAACGTACTGATGCGGCGGTTTGATCCGGAAAAAGTGCTGCAGGCAATTGAGGAGTTCAGGATTGAACGTTGCTCACTGGTTCCGGCCATGCAGGTGGCGATGATTCATCATCCGGCCCGCGAACACTGCGACGTGTCCAGCCTGAAGACAGTGACTGCCGGATCGGCGCCTCTTTCCGAAGAAGTCCGGACCACCTTTGCAAAACTTTACGACTGTCGTGTGGTCGACGGATACGGACAGTCGGAAGCGACCTGTGTGGTTTCCGGTTACGCCGATGCCGAAGAGCCGGTACCCGGATCCGTCGGCCGGCCGCTGCCCGGCGTGGATGTTTGCGTCCAGGATGAAAACAACAATCATCTGGGCCCCTACCGTACCGGAGAAATCTGTATTCGCGGTCCCAACGTCATGAAAGGCTACTGGAACAATGAAAAGGCAACAGCCTCAACGGTGGTTGACGGATGGCTGCATTCCGGTGACACGGGGCATACTGATGAGCGGGGTTACATTTACATAACTGACCGCATCAGAGACATCATCATCAAGGGGGGTGAGAATATCTCTCCTCGCGAAATTGAAGAAGTCATTTCAAGCATGCCTCAGGTGGCTGAGGCAGCCGTCTACGCGGTACCCGATGAAAAATTCCAGGAAGAGATCGCGGTCTCGGTCGTTCTGCTGCCCGGTGCAGAGCTGACGGAGGATCAAATCCGCACAGCGACTGCGACCCGAATCAACAGATTTAAAATCCCGAAATACATACAGTTCACAAATACACTTCCTCGGAATGCCAACG
The DNA here is from genome assembly GCA_022447225.1 of Fuerstiella sp. NCBI lineage: Bacteria > Pseudomonadati > Planctomycetota > Planctomycetia > Planctomycetales > Planctomycetaceae > Fuerstiella > Fuerstiella sp. The sequence goes on from JAKVAZ010000009.1 coordinate 164,235, forward strand.
GAAAAATTGTGAAACGCACTCTGCGCGAAATGTGGCTGGAGAGACGGACCCCGGTAAAATAGGATCATCAACGTGGCTGCTTCGCATGGCTGAGATTCGCCCGGAAGTAACAGTGTTATCGGAACCCGAACTGATCGTTGTCAGAACCAAGGTCCTGTCAGCAGGTCTGTAAACATGGGAGCGGGTGGATAACACAGCATCATATGCAGGCCCGATTCAGACCCAAGAACGTGCAGGAAAGCAGCCGGCTGGACTATGACCAGAATAAAACTTGACCCGGCGACTGTGAGCCAGTTGCCTGAAACGTACCGTCACACCATAGCGGAAGATTACCTGGATTCGATGGGACACATGAATGTGATGTGGTACACACATTTGTTCTCGATGAGTTTCATGGGGCTCATGAAACTCGTGGGAATGACGGACGTATTCGACGGCCGAAATGATGGAGGCACATTTGCCCTGGAGTCACACATCCGGTATCTGTCAGAAGTGCGCGCGGGACACACAATACGGATTTATTCACGGATAATTGGCCGGTCCGAAAAACGGTTTCATGTGCTGCATTTCATGACCAATGACCAGAAGCAGGATGTGTCAGCCACTCAGGAAATCGTCAGCAGTTACGTAAATCTGTCACAGCGGCGTACGGCTCCTATTCCGCCTGAGATGGCTGACCCCATGGACAGTCTGCTCACTCAAAGCAGACAACTTACCTGGGAGGCTCCGGTGTGCGGGATCATGTCGGCGTAATCTTTTGACCAGTCACCAGGAGATTCAAATTGCAGAATGATCCGTTTAATCTTGTACAGATTCTGGAACACGCAGGCCGGTTTCATGCGCAGGTGGAAATTGTTACCCGGTGTGTGGAAGACGATTCGATTCAGCGTTCGAATTACGGAGAAGCAGCAGCACGAACGCGACAGCTGGCCAACGCACTGAAACGGATGAATATCCGGACAGGTGATCGAATTGGCACACTGGCCTGGAACACACAGCGACATCTGGAAGCCTGGTACGCAATCTCCGGCCAGGGCGCGATCTGTCACACGATCAACCCGCGACTTTTCGTGGAACAGATCGAATACATTGTCAACCATGCCGGGGACCGTATTCTGCTGATCGACCCGCCGTTTGTCCCTCTGCTTGAACAGCTTCAGGAACGGCTGCCAACTGTGGAGCGATACATTGTGCTCACCGACAATGAGCATATGCCAGACACAAATCTGCGAAATGCCGTTCCCAGTGAATCACTGATCTCCGCCGAGTCTGCTGACTACCACTGGCCAACACTTTCCTATGAGACACCGGCCGGACTGTGCTACACCTCCGGCACGACCGGCAACCCCAAAGGAGTTCAGTACACACATCGCTCTAACTTACTCCACGCTTATGGCGTGAGTGGTGCCGATGGAGCAGGAATCAGTTCAACAGAGACTGTTCTGATGGTTGTCCCGATGTTCCACGCGAACAGCTGGGGACTGGCCTACGCATGTCCCATGGCCGGCGCACCGCTGATCCTTCCGGGAGCCCGGCTGGACGGCGAAAGCATCCACGAGCTACTGGACAGTGAAAAGGTCACATTTTCCGCTGCGGTACCGACGGTTTGGAATATGCTGCTGTCGTACATGAAGACAAATGAACTGCACCTGCCGTATCTCAGCGAAGTTTTAATCGGCGGCTCGGCGGTCCCTCGACACCTGATCGAAACATTCGACAAAGACTACGGTGTCACCGTACTGCAGGCGTGGGGAATGACGGAGCTTAGCCCGCTGGGCACGGTCTGTCGCCTGAAAGCCGACATGATCGACTGGTCGTACGAACGGCAGATCGCAGTACGACTGAAACAGGGAAAACCCATCTTCGGTTGCAATCTGAAAATTGTTGACGACGACAACAAGCAGCTCCCGCACGATGGTCAGGCAGTGGGCAGACTGCTGGTGAAAGGCCCTTGGGTTGTTCGTCGTTACTACAAAGACGAGCATGATGCTGTCGACGCAGACGGGTGGTTCGATACCGGCGACATCGCCAACATCGACCAGTATGGATATCTGCAGATCACCGATCGTGCCAAGGATCTCATCAAGTCCGGAGGAGAATGGATCAGTTCTGTTGACCTTGAAAACGAAGCAATGGGCCACACCGAAGTCCAGCTGGCGGCGGTGATTGGCGTTTCTCACCCCAAATGGGAAGAACGTCCTCTTCTCGTGGTGATACGCAAAGAGGATTCCGATCTTTCCAGAGACGAGATACTAACGTATCTGAGCGACAAAGTTGCCCGGTGGTGGCTGCCCGACGATGTGGTGTTCGTGGACGAAATTCCAATGACCGCAACCGGAAAAATAAGCAAACTACGTTTACGGGAACAGCTCTCAGACTACAGACTGCCGAATCAACCGACGTGACGAAGGGCTCCCCCCGTACCGCAACGGATGGTAAAGACGGCTGACAGACCGTTTCATCAGCCGTTCCGGGGACACGACAAAGTTGTTACACACAGGTTTCTTTTATTTCTGTCTGAACGGCGGCGTAATCAAAGCCTGTTTTTTGGTACGGCAGCTGAAGTCGGCAGGAAACGGCCCATCGCGTGAACCCACGCGAACACTGTTGAACCGAAACACACCGCCCCGAGCAACTTCGGCATGAGTGCTCTGCTGCCGAACGAAGGCATCTCCGGCTTCAGATCACAGTGGCGCGCCCGGGCATCCGGCCCTGGCGACAACAGTACTCAAAGTGAAAACCTATCGTTTGATGCGCTGCTGCTGAACATTTTTCAGTCCACTGTCCCGAAGATCATGTTGCCAGATTGTGTGAGTCTCACCGGGACTGAATCCACCGGCCCTGTAAAGCTGCACTGCCGGCTCGTTCTCCCGGTCGCAATACGCCACGATGTCATTACTCTTTGACTGCTGAAGATCGGAAACACAGCCCGAACTCACCTGTTTCAGAAGACGTCCGGCAATTCCCTGTCGTCGAAAATGTCGGACAACCCCGAGATACTCCACGGTCACCAAACAAGCATCAGTGTCCCGGGTGACGACGGCCAGACCTGCCAGCCTGTTCTGATCCTGTGCCACCAGTAATTCGGAATCCGGCAACGAGATCCATCCGGAAAGCAGCCCATGAGGTGTCACTGGATCAAGCGCCTGCAGGTCTTGCGATCCATCCAGGCAACCTGCGATCAATTCCTCGATATTTTTGGTGCCGTAGCCCGTTATCGCGTCTGCAAGTGGCTGACAGTGAATTCCAGGATCTTCCTTCCCGCTCAATTCGCTCCGATGCCTCAAGGCCTGTAAACGGACAGTCGGCTCAAATCCATGAGCCGCCAGACTGACCGTTGACACCACCGGACACCCGGCTTCTACCAGGCACCGCACGGAGTTGCGTCGACTGTCACTCGCGACAATCAACGTTTCCACGAGTACTTGATCCCAAATGTCCTGAATGGCATCAGATGACAGTTCGGCGTTTTGAGCACAAACAAGGTCCACCGGACCGTCAGGATTCAGCAGCCCGCGGATCTGCAGTACTGCGTAATTTCCATGCAACGCCGTCCAGCAATAACCGTCCTGATGATCGGCAACGATCCGGAACCCGTCTTTCACTGTGGCAGACGGCAGCAACCGGGACTGCATGGCCCCGCTTCGGGCGGTGGACAGCCTGCATTGATCGGCAGAGGCGAGGCATTCGCCACACGGCCGGACGCAACACTCATAAGTTTTTCAAGCGTTTGCGAACCGCACTGCGGGCATTCCGGTGTCTCTCGAACTGCGACCAGCAGTTCAAATTCAGAGTCGCATTGAGTGCAGGAGTATTCAAAGATCGGCATGGGACGGCTCAGACATTTGCCCTGAAGAATCGGACAAAAAACAGAAAAGAAACCGGATTATCTCTGGTCTGCAGACGCGGGCTTGAGTGGAACCCCGTCAGGCAGATCCGTCAGCCCCAATTCTGACGTATTCAACGTCTGCGTCAATGACTGTTTGAACCGAAACTCACGAGACCGTCCCCCGGAAGATACGATGGCCTGTCCTGCCAATGTCAGGTTTTGATCAAGTTGAATCGACTTCGGCACCCGGGTCATTTCATCCAGCAGTATTCGCCCCGATCCCGTGAACGCCGATCCGGTCAGCTGAAAATCCTGAAATGTCAGAGGCAGGTCGTCATTGAACTGATGCGACACCAGGCCGACCGGCCCCTGCATGGAAAACCGTACTTCCGGTTTTTCGATCGAATCCACAGAACAGACATAATCGCAACGTACGTTCCCGGGCAGTCCAAGCGACACAACCAGCGTTCTGGTCCACTCGCTGTCCAATGTCAGTCCGGAATCGTCATCGGCCTTTTGCCTCGGTGGATTCTGTGAGTCGGAACTGGTGGGCGGTTTGCCGACATTTCTTGCGGGAAAAGGTCTGAACGGCGGACGACCGACTGTCACCGGAACACAAAACGGCAGATCAAACCACGACCGAAACACAACATCGCTGCAGACCTGCGTGAGCACATGATGCGACGGCCCGGTGTCACGACGAAAAACAGATTCTTCGGCAACCACGTTCACTGCGTTTCCCTGGTCAGATACCAGCATCAGCACAGCCGGAAACCTGAAAGCCTTAGGTACATCAAGTGATCGAATGCTCTTTTCACCATGTTTGTCGATGGTGGTCCGGTCCAGTGACTGAATCTGCACCTGCAGCCGGGCTCTGCCGGACCGGTCGTATCCGGACATCTGGTAATGAAGTAAAGCTCGATCTGTGATATCGCTGTCGGTTGTGTGATCGCCGATACTGATTTCTGTAACCCGATGAGTCGCAACCTCGACGGCAAATTTCTGTCCGTCTGACAACTGCCAAAGGGGGATGGCGTCCTCTGCCAACAGGCCAGGACAACACACAATCGCCGGCAACATCAGGGTGACCATCAAACGGCCGGCATTCCTGACAACAGGCCGGCAACAAAACCTAAACAGCGGGCGGTTAAAAATAACGGGAGCAATCCGGAACGCCGAGCGCATCAGCTCACCTGCTCAAGAACACTGTCGTCGACCAAAATTGGAGTTGCCGGGTTATCATGAATAGCCAGAGCCACTGCGTCGCTGGGACGGCAGTCGATCTCGTGAATCTCGTCACCCTGGCTGACGCGCAGCAGCGCATAATAGGTGTGATCTTCAATTCGAGTCACCACAACTTCCTGAATCACACCACCCATCGCTGCAATGCAGTTGTGCAGCAGATCGTGTGTCATCGGGCGGTACGGTGATTCTTCAAGTAACCGACGATTGATTACCGACGCCTCAAAATCGCCGATCAAAATCGGAAACACTCGATACCCATCGACTTCTCTGAGATAGATGGCTCTTTGATCGTTGAGGTCAGAAACAATCACACGACTCAGCTGCATCGGAACCAGCATAAAAACTCCTATCACCCTGGCCTCTACAGCACCAGGACACACGCAGATCTACCGGGTAACCTGCCGGACGTACCAGGAGTACGGCAGGTTCCCTCCGGCTCAAATCCAAACCGGAATTGACGAAAGGAGGGGCAAACCAGAAAGCCTGGTCTACGGCAGGCGACGAACTTTTATCCCGCGGTAATAGACCGTGCTCTTTGGATCATGAGCCTGAAGTGCAAATGTGCCGCGCCCAAGCCGTCGCTCAAACTTTTCTGAAAATGCGGGCTTATTTTCAGGTTCTGTGTAGTCGACGACAACGGTACCATTCACGGTGATCACAATCTGCTGACCCTGGACGCGAATGTTTGTCGTATACCATTCATTGTCTTTGGCGGGTGGTTCCGTCACTTTGACAACGCCATAGATACTGCCGGATTTAATCGGATCCCGGTGCGAAATATTGACCTGGCATTCATGACCCCACCGAGGCCAATCTTCGATCTGATAATCTGTATGGAAGTAAATTCCGGAATTGCTGCCCGGAGTTGTCATCGTTTCACACTCAAATTCAAAATTGGTAAACGGTTCATCGTTTCCAACGTAGAACAGATGTGCCTTGGGTCCGCTGCACACCAGTTTCCCGTCTTCGATGCCCCAGGAATCTGCGTTTTCGCCAACCTTCCAGCCGGTCATGGTTCCGTCAAAAATTGATTTCCACTCGCCGGTTTCCTCGGCAGCACCTTGCGCGGAAAGCAAAGCAGTCAACATCAGGATGGATATTCGATACATTCGTCGTTCTCCGGTAGGTACAGGTGTGGCATTTGAGTGAAGTTCCGCACTGGGAATACTGACGGAATACATCGTCCGTCCCTTCACGTCGACGGTTGCACCGTTGTTTGTTGTTTCTACGAAAATCTTTCCGCACTTTCCACTCATTCATTTTGAATCGGCCGACAATTCTGTGCGTCGGGCTGACTGGCGGCAACCGAATTTTTCATGCGAATCGCCCATCTCATCACCCGACTGATCATTGGCGGTGCTCAGGAGAACACACTGTTCAGTGTTGATGATCAGCACCATCTGCACGGAGACCAGGTATGCCTGATTACCGGTCCGGCAACCGGGCCCGAAGGCACTCTGGCAGACCGTGCCCGCGAGCGACAGCTGGATGTTCGACTGGTGCCTCAGCTTCACAGGAATCTAAATCCACTGAGTGATCTGCAGGCTTATTTTGCCGTCAGAAAACAACTCCGTGACTACCAACCGGATCTGGTTCATACGCACAGTTCCAAGGCGGGAATCATCGGGCGTCGGGCCGCATACGACCTGGGAATTCCATGTGTGCACACAATTCATGGCGCTTCCTTTCACTACGGCCAGCCACGTATGTTGCACTGGGCCTATCGACGCGCAGAGAATGTGGCTAATGGCTGGTGCCAGCATTTCATCACCGTCTGCGACGCGATGATTCAGCAATACCTCGATGCAGGTATCGGGACTCGGTCAAAATACACGACAGTCTACAGCGGAATGGATGTTGACCGTTTCCTCAATCCGACTGAATCGAGAGAAGCAGTTCGAACACGTTTGGGGATTGCCGATGACGACATCGTTATTGTTAAGGTCGCCCGGCTTTTTAATCTGAAAGGCCATGATTATCTGATTGACGCTGCTTCACAGATTACGGCAGCGATTCCCAAAGTGAAGTTCTTACTTGTTGGTGATGGAATTTTACGGAGCGAATTTGAGTCCCGCATTGCCGCCCTGGGACTGTCAAATCATTTTGTGTATGCCGGACTGGTACCGCCCGCTGAAGTAACGAACTACATTCACGCGGCGGAACTGGTGGCCCACACCAGCGTCTGGGAGGGCCTGGCCCGTGTGTTACCACAGGGTCTGATCGCAGGAAAACCAGTGGTCAGTTTCGATATCGACGGCGCCCCCGAAGTCTGCATCGATGAGGAAACCGGACTTCTGGTGCCGACACGCGATGTCAAACTTCTCGCGGATGCGATTATCCGCCTTGCCTCAGACGAGCGTCTGAGGCAACGACTTGGGCAAGAAGGCCGCCGTCGGTTTACCGAACAGTTTCGCCACGAATACATGACAGAGCGGATTCGGGACGTGTACCGCACCATTCTGAATTGAGTTTAAAAACAGCCCCCGAACTCACCGAACACGACACGACACGACGGCCGCAACGTATCTCACGCGTCATTGACCAATCGTCTGGTCAACGCGAAGTCAATTGGTGAAAGTCTGGTCCAGCATCGCGGGCAGTTCATCGTCCCGCATCAGAGTTTCACCTGGTTCCTCCCGGGACCGCACCAGTGGTTCATGCTTTGCCCGGTGTGCAAGTACCTGCTGTTCATAGTCCCGCAGCGGACCAATCAGGGCTTTGGAAACAAACTGTCGGCGAGTCAGAAATCTCTCCCGTTTCTTTCCTGCGACAGCGAAAATTTTCTCCATTTGCTGCAGAGCGATCTGCGTGACCTGAATCGACAATTCAACGTCACGCTGCATGCGAACAGCGGATGTCGGCTCAAATTCCGTACGAGCCTCCCATCGCAGAATCAACTCCTGAACAAGATCATTCAGGTGATCAAACCGTTCCACATCATTGTCCACAATTTCAGGTTGTTCAGTGAGCTGTTTCAGTGCTGCGACCACGTTCCGAACGGAATAGTCGCCAGGCTGTGTGTAATGGATCGTGTGCAGACGATGCTGAAATTCGACCCGGGGTTCAGGATGTCCTGCCCGTTCATGGATGCTCACCAGTTCATGATGAACAAAATCCGAGATCAAAGGCTCATAATCCACTGAAAAATCACTGAGACGTTGCAGTTCCGACAGCGACACCGGGCCGGAACGAACCTGTTTCAGCACTTCCCCGAGGGTCGTCAGGTAAGCTTTGCGATGCTCATCCAGCGGATGCGGCAGACGGTGCAGTTTACCGTCACGAAACACCTCCACTGGTCGTCGCGGATTTCGCTGCATCTCTGATTTCAGTGATTTACGATACACACCTGGTTGATCGGGAAAAGCGGTCAGTATCTCAACCTGCTGAGCATAAGCACTGATCCTGCGGCGAAATTCTTCGTGAGTCGGCCCCGACGGCACCGCCTGAGCGATTCTCATTTGATGCGGCGCCAGCAATTTGTGAACGTTTCCTGCATGATTCACCGACTGCACCGTCTCCCAGCCCAGACGCAGACTTAATGACCCGGTGTTGACGGCGGAACCCGGCGAAAGATCATAGTGGTTCCACAGTCCGATCGGATCGGCGGAATCAACCACAGGTAATGCTGCCAGCTGACACCAATCCCACCCGCAGCGACTCAACTCGCGCTGCACGTGCCTCCGCGACATGCGCATCAGTACCCCACTGTCCAGCAGAGGAACTGAGGAGTTGCTGCCCAGCAGCGCGATTTCTCCTGGTCCCATCCGCACCATCGCGACATTTTCGAAAACCTCGGAGACTCTGGCCAGGATCTGCAGGACGCTCTCGCGACCGATATGCTGCTGTCGAATGCGCTGACAAAACACACCATCTGCCGTCAGTCTTTCAGAGACAGCCCGAAACCAGCACGTTGACAGACGTGACAATGATGCACTTCTCAAAGGATCTGCCAGAACAGAAATCAACACGTCAACCGGAGCCACCGATGCATCACGGATCACAATCTCCGGATCCTTGAACACAATCTCTATTTCGCCGTCTTCCAAAGACTCAACTGCCGTCAACTGACTGTGTGCAGCCGGCGGCCTGACCACAGTCACTCGATGCAGGGGAAACTGCCGGCAGGTCCTCAAAGCAACACCCGAATAGTCGCTCATCAGCAGCACGCTGCCAGGACGTTGATGCATTACCAGCGGCAGGACACACGTCAAAACTTCTGCAACAGGCTGCGGCGTCGTTGAGGTGTTTGTGGAAATTTCACCCACACTGTGACCGTTAACTCTTATTTCCAGCGCATCCGCACTCTGTTTCCACGTCGTCACCGTTCCTTCCGCTGATTCATAACTGTCAGCCAGTCGGACAGCATCGCTTTCTGAAATCATATCCGCGGGCACACCGTGATGAATGGCCGCAATCGGTCTCATAGAGAACAACAGACGCGACGGACCGGTCATCTCCGGTAACAAAGTAAAAATGCCAATCACGGCTGCAGAAGCGGACAGCACACCAGTTAGCCGGATCAAACCAAAACGATCACTGTTATTAGCAACTCGCCACAGCAACATGACAGGCACGACAGCAATGACGCCGACAGCAGTCAATGCCGGCCACACCGGCGAAATCCCCATATGAGAAACCAGCCCGGGAATCGCACTCCCCAGACAAAAGGATACAGGATGAACATTTGATGTCCGGCACTGCCCACTTTCAAGAAAACGGCAACCGGACATCGCAGCCATCAGAAGCGGCACTGACCAGACGGCAAGCTGAAAACCCTGCCAAAAAACCATTTCCATACCGGTGGATATCGTCGCGCGGAGATGCAGATTCCAGTTTACGACACCCGTAAAAAACCACGGCAGAATGGCAATGACGACCAAGCTCCCCGCCCAGACAACCCGTGGACGATATTTGAGCTGCAGCTGTGGTATCATGGCTACCAGCAGCAGGCCGCCCGTGCAGACGATTCCCGCACAAATCGCGATCAGGGAAACCGAAAAGACGCGATGTAAAACCAGGATTCCTGCAACAACCCCCGTACCCGCCGCAACATTCATCAGCATCTGCAGGATCCCGAAGTCACTTCTGAAGGTCCTGATTCCATTCGGCCGAAAATCAGCTGTGTCGCCTGGTCGCCGTACAGCGATTCCAACCACACAGCCGCCCAGCAGTATCACCGAAAATGTAAACGACCGGAACAACCAGGCATGAACGGCAAAAAACGTGACTCCTGCGACGCAGCCGATTACACGACGCCGAGTCATTTCCGTGGAACCGAAATCAAAGAGCAGACAACACGCGAGGGCACCGGCAGCAGGCAGTGCCGCAACCATCCAGACCGCAAACGGAGACAATCCGAAGCCGGCCCCCAGTCTCAGACAAAACTCAAAGCATACGGGCGCAGTCACGACCGTCAGCACACCCGTCACGCCGGCAATGATTGTCTGCAGATTCTGAGCACGAATCCGCCTCCGCAGAAAACGCGAACCGGCTACACCCGCAGCGACAGCCACACACAACGCTGTGTTCGACAGAGGCGACGTGCCACAGATCGACACCCACTGGCACAGCAGCGTTAGCAGCAGGAAAGCGGCCAGTGCCGCTGTCAGCACAGGCTCAGTGAATCTGTTCACCGTCTCAAATCGGTCCCGGGCTTCCATGCCACAGCCTCCACGGATTCATTGCTAGTCGTTGAAAACCGGCTCTCAGCTCGACAAAGAAAGTCCTGCCTGATCATTTATTCCAGGTTGACCCACTCCGGATATCTGCCGACAGTCGAATTCTGATATCTTCTGAAAACTGCTCCAACCACCATTAACTTAACCTGTTTTCTAACCTCAAAGCCCGATCCGTCTCAAGATCAGCCCCGATGAAGTCCCAAGGATCAGAGCAGACGGTTCAATCAGCGGATTTGGCTCTGGTTAAATCAAATCCGGTGTCAGCCCGCCGTTCTGGGTCCCGGACACTGGACCTGTGTCATGCCGAAAACGTCAGACAGCACCGGACAGGTGTCGGATTCTGTGACACGAAGCAGCAAAACGGAGAATTTCTGTGCAGATTATCATTACAGCGGTCGGACCGGATAATCGAGGACTGGCCGACCCGATCGTCCACTACGTGACGGGAGCCGGAGCCAACATTTATGAAATTCAGATGTACGACCGGGACAGTGAACACCTGTTTGCGATGCTGCTGCGAATCAACTGGACGAAAAACGATGACAGTATCGACGTCCTGAGAGATCACCTGAGCCAGATTGGGAAACTTCGTGGATTACAGATCCGAGTCTGGACCCGCGGCGAGCACCAGACAACGCCGAAAATTGCAATTTGCACGACGTACCGTACCGAGCATCCACTGGCAATCCTGCGAGCCGTCCGTGACGGACAGCTTTCGGCGGAACCGGCGGTCATGATCGGCAACCGCGATTCCTGCCGCAGTGTAGCAGAACAGTTTGGTGTCCCGTGGCACAACATCGGTGATCCGGACGGCAACCCGGATTACGGCCGTCTGGAATCACTCGTCGATGAATACAAGATTGACTACATCGTGCTGGCACGGTTCATGAGGGTTTTGCCGGCGGAACTCTGCTGGAAGTTTGCAGGCGGGAGAATCATCAATCTGCACCACGGACTGCTTCCATCGTTTCCCGGATTTCGTCCGTACGAAGACGCCCACCAGCACCACATGCTGTGTTATGGAGCGACAGTGCATTTTATCGTTCCCGAACTGGATGCAGGAAACCAGATCATCCATCAAAGTTCGTTTACGGTTTTACCTGGCACGTCACTCAGTAACATCAAACGCCAGGGCGAATCCGATCATGAACCCAACTGTCTGGTGGAGGGGCTGCGCAGAGTTATCAACGAAGAAGTCGAACTGCACTTTCATCGTGTCGTCAGGCGGGAGACATAACATTTTTGTATTAACGCCGGCGCTGCGTTCCCAATGGAACACGATTGAGTTACGGACAAAGTCGGCTGTCGACCCACACAACCGGGTTCAAAAACAGAAGCCTCCCGTCCTCTGTCCGCCAGGCTAAATCTTATCGACCGTTCCCGGTTAACATAGCATCAGCCCGATGCTTAATGAGTCGACGGCCATGATCAAAGACAGGGTAGGAATCCGGACCCAGAGCGGCCAGTGGAATCCGTCTAAGCACCTGATTGATCCGCATCATCAGACGGTCGTTGTCTGCGTAGTCATGCAGAAACCTGATCCGACAAAACGCACCAATGAATCGGGCCAGACCGTCAACCGGCCTGGACACTACCAGATTCACCGATTCCTGAACCCAGTCCGCATCAACCGACTGCAGGGCGGTGTAGTATCGCGGAAGCAGTTCGGGGTCGCGGCGGGCCAGTTCATTGTCCAGAAGCAATTCCGTCACGACATGCCCCAGCAGGCCAGGTCGGTGATCATACGGATCGGGCATCAGTCGGTGAAACCGGCGAACCAGATCTTCGCACACCTCCTGAAATATAATGCTTCGGTGAAACAGCTCATCATCAGCATGATGCTGCATGATGCCCCGACACAGCCGCAGAAATGCCTGATCACGGCCCTCTTCGATCATCGCACCGACCACACGAGATCGGGCACGAATCCGGGGGGCTGCCACCCGCAGCCAGTCCGGTACAGCCGTTCCGGCAACGAATAGCGGGTCATCCAGAAAACGATATCCGTGCGCGAGATAATTCATGTAAAAACAGTTCAGACTGTGAGATTTGACACTTTCAACACGGTCACTTGCAGAATTGCGATACGGAACTCATCCTGTGGCCCGAAGATCATCGTGGCCTCGAAAACCACAAAAACACCTGACAGTCGGATCTGCTGCCTTCCGGGATGCAGTAGCCGGATTCAAAACTCACAGGTTTTGCAGTCAGAACATCAGGAATCAACCGGCGACTCCGGATATTTTGTCTTAAACACATACTCGGGAGAGTACTGAATGATCAAGTACGGTATGAATTTGCTGCTGTGGACTTCTGATGTCACAGAAGAGTTGTTCCCACTGTTCGGACAGCTCAAAGACATCGGCTATGACGCCGTTGAGCTGCCGATTTTTGACGTCGATGAAGCAAAATACTCCCGCATCGGACAGGAGCTGCAGAAAAACGAACTACAGGCCACAGCAGTCACGGTGTGCGCAGAAGACGCCAACCCGATTTCTCCTGATGCAGCCGTCCGCAGGGCAGCTGTCGCCAATCTGAAACAAACAGTGGACATGTGTGTCGCCAGCGGGGCCACACACCTGTGCGGTCCGATTCATTCGACCTTGGGAAAATTTTCCGGTATGGGCCGAACACAAGACGAATGGAACCGCTGCAAAGACGTCCTGTCGGAGGTTGCCGACTATGCCCGCACCGGCGACGTGACACTGGTCGTCGAATATCTCAATCGGTTCGAATGTTATTTTCTCAATACCGCCGCAGATGCGGCCCAATTCTGCCGCGAAGTGAACCATCCGAACGTGCGAACGATGTATGACACGTTTCACGCCAACATCGAAGAAAAATCCATCACAGAAGCTGTCAAAGCCTGCTCCGAGTACCTGGCCCACGTCCACATCTCGGAGAATGACCGTTCAACCCCGGGGGAAGGTGGTGTCAACTGGGACGAATCGTTTGCGGCACTCAAACAGGTCGGCTATGACGATGGTTATTTGACGATTGAAGCCTTCGGTCAGGCCCTGCCGGAACTGGCAGCCGCAACCTGTATCTGGCGTCGAATGTTCGAAACAGAACTTGACGTTGCAAGAAACGGACTGGAGTTCATGAAAAGCCGGTGGGAAGGATAAGTGTTACCCGGCAGCTGAAGAGAGTTCTGTCATTTGAATGCCAGTGAAATGCAACCGGACGTTATCCGACACCTACAAAAGCCAGGAACGTTCGCTGTTGCTTTCTTCCTGCTTGCGTTTGCTGTTCTCACCGCCGCCGCCGGCTCTGCCTGGCTGGCAACGCTGATTGCCGAACCGGATCCGGCCTGGAATCGGTTTGCATTGGTTGTATCGTTTGTCGGCAGCACCGCACTGTTAGCGGGCGGTAGTATCCAGCTGATCCGGGCAACGGGGTTCGTCAAAAGGGAACGACAACCCGAATTTCGTCAGTGTCTGGCCTGGGCACTGGCCATCGGAACCGCATTTGTGAGTGTCCAGACGTACGGACTGCATTCTCTGATTGCCCTGCATACTGACGATTTCGCCACCGCGGTCAGACATGCCGCGTTTGCCTTTATCCTGCTGCACGCCATTCATGTTGTCATCGCACTTCTCTTTCTGGTGTATATCGCACTGCAGGCCGTGACAGATCGCTATGACCACGAGTACTCGCTGGGAGTCACATTCTGCAGCTGGTTCTGGCACGGACTTGGTATCGCATGGATCGCCATCCTAGCGGTATTTACCGTTGCCGGAGCTGCAACCATGGCACACTGACATACATTAACGCGGCCATTTCGTCCCGTCCTGTCTGATCGTGCCGGCATTGTCCGCAACGGACCATTGTGCGAAACTACAGACGTACTTTTGCCGGGTCCGTACTTTTTTGACTCGTGGCATTTGCCCAGCTGAAAAACCCCGATCTATGATCCGCGCGGCGCTCAAGAATCCCTACCTCGTCATCGTTATCGTGTTGATGGTTGCTGTCATTGGCGGGATCAGTGTGCTGAAGATCCCGGCTGACCTTTTACCAACCTTCAAAACCTCAGCCGCACAGATCGTCTGCTTCTACCCGGGCATGCCGCCGGAAGTCATGGAGCAGGACATCATGAGCCGCCTGCAGAGGTGGACCGGACAGTCTTCTGGAATCGAACACCAGGAGGCGAAAGCCATGCAGGGCGTGTGCGTGGTCAAAGACTTCTTCCATCCGGAAGTCAGTCAGGCCGAAGCGCTCAGCCAGGTCAGCATGTACGCTATGAGCGACATGTTTTATCTGCCTCCGGGCACGATTCCTCCTATGGTGATGCCGTTCGATCCCACGGCCAGTGTGCCGCTTTGTCTGGTGTCAGTCTCCAATCCGGACATGACCGACGCCGAACTGTACGACGTGGCTTACAAAAACCTGCGCAACAATCTGCAGTCTATTTCCGGTGTTATCGCACCGGCTGTGAACGGAGGTACCTTGAGGCGCATTCTCGCCTATGTCGATCCCGATAAGCTGGTGGCTCACAATCTGTCGATCATGGAAGTCCACGCTGCCCTGCGACGCCAGAATGTACTGATCCCGGCCGGAAGCGCCAAAATCGGCGACAGCGAATTCTATATCTACACAAACGCAATTCCCGACAAGGTCGCAAAGCTCAATGAAGCACCCGTCAGGATTGGTCCTGGAGGTCAGCCGGTCCTCTTCAAAGACATCGGTGAAGTGAGGGACACCAGGCAGATTCAGTCGAATATCGTACGTGTCAACGGACGGCCACTGGTCTATGTTCCGGTCTATCGGCAACCTGGATCCAATACGATCGAAATTGTGGACCGCATTCACGACAAGCTTGAAGAAATCACACTTCGTCTGAAGGAGGAACGTCAGCGTCCGGATGGTTCCGATGATCCCAAGATGGTGAATCTGAATCTGGAAGTTGTGATGGATCAGTCGGTTAAAGTGCGGGAGAGCGTCGATGCCCTGTGGATCGCTGCGTTACTGGGTGCTTTGTTTGCCGGCGGAATCGTATTCCTGTTTTTGCGTAATTTCCGCGCTACTTTGGTGATTGTGCTGGCGATCCCGGTCTCGATTCTGACATCACTGATTGGTCTGTACTTCACCGGTAATACGATCAATGCCATGACTCTGGGTGGTCTGGCACTGGCTGTCGGGATCCTGATCGATCAGGCGATTGTTGTCCTGGACAATGTCGAACGCCACATGAAAATGGACAAAGGGCACCTGCGTGCGGCACTTGACGGCACTCAGGAAGTCATCGTGCCGCTGTTTGTTTCGACGGTGACTTTCATGGTCGTCTTTTTTCCTGTGATCTTTTTGTCCGGTCTGGCCCGTTTCCTGTTCACCCCCCTGGCGATTGCTGTCCTGTTTGCCGTGGTGGCATCGTTCCTCATTGCTGTTTTCTTCGTCCCGGTCGCCGCCGCCAGGCTCATGCGAACGGGCAGCCACACAAAACCCGACATTGTGGAATCAGCCGATCAGGCCAGAGGCTGGCTGGTTCAGGGATACCGAGTGCTGCTGCTGCGGTCGCTCAAAGTCCCGTGGCTGGTCCTGGGCGTCGCTGCACTGCTGTTCGCACTTTCCCTCATACTGGTACGGAACACCGGTCGCGAACTGTTTCCCCCGGTCGATTCAGGGCAGTTTACAGTCTATGTGCGGGCACCTTCGGGCACCAAACTGGAACGATCACGAGATCTTGTCAAACAGATCGAAAACGTCATCGTTGACGAACTCGGTGATCCGGCTCCGGATAACCCGACCCCGGATGCAGTCTATCCGTCTACAAAGAATAAATACGCCGCTGGTGAAGATCGTATTCTGACAGACGAAGAAGTTCAGGCCGCAAAAGCCGACTCACACTGCAGTATGCTGATTGCAAATATCGGAGTGCTGCTGGACTGGCCGGCTGCTTACACACCCAATACCGGCGCGATGGATTCCTTCATTCTTGTTCAGCTGGACAGGGGAGGCCCCGACGTCTTCCGGAATGTCAGTCGCCTCAGAACAAAACTGAACGATCTGTTTCCCGATGTCGAGTTCGCCTTTGACACCGGTGGAATTCTGACAGCCGCTCTGAATATGGGAGAACCGTCTCCGATCCATTTTCAGGTCACCGGTTACACGCTGGAGACAGCTCATCAGATCGCGGACCACCTGATCGAAACCATTACTGCCGTACCAGGCGCCATTGACGTCCGTGTCGCCCAACGTATCGATTATCCGATGATTCGTGTCGAAATTGATCGCGTTAAAGCGCTCGATCGAGGTGTCTCACCGGAAGAAGTCATGAAGTGCCTGGTGAGTTCCACGAACAGCTCCATCAATTTCGATCCGGCTTTCTGGATCGACCCCAGAAACGGCAATCACTATTTTCTGGGTACTCAGTATTATGAGGAACAGATCAATTCCCTGGACACACTGCGCAGGATTCCGGTCAAAGGTGGTGGTGCTGACACTCCAATCGTGTTCCTGGAGGAAGTTGCGGAAATCATCACAAATGTCACGGGGCCATCCGTCATCAATCATCGTAATATCACGCGAGTGACTGACGTTTACGCCAACGTGTTACCCGGTTTCGACCTGGGAACGGTCGTCCGAAACATTGAAGAGAAGGTGACCAGTCCCGATCATCCATTGCAGCTTCAGGCGACCGCTGACTCAAGAGCAGCAGCGGCTCAGTATCCAATCTGGTTCCAGAACGTACTCACGGCCGCGGGTTTGAACACCCCGACTCGGTATAAAGTCGGCGGAGACGGTTTTACGGGATTCACAGTCGAGCTTCAGGGTGAGATTCGGTCGATGAGGGATTCATTTGTCGACTTTGCACTGGGACTGATTCTGGCAGCTCTGCTGGTTTACCTGGTCATGGTGGCCCAGTTCCGGTCTTTTCTTGATCCTCTCATCGTGATGGTTACCGTTCCACTGGGATTTGTAGGCGTCGCATTCGTTCTGACGTTCTGGCAAACCCGACTGAACATCCAGTCGTTTATGGGCATCATCATGATGATTGGAATCGTGGTGGAATATACGATTGTGCTGCTGGACTTTGCCAACCATCGGCTCACGAGCGGAGCAACGGTTCACCAGGCGATCGTTGATGCGGCTGTGGTACGTTTTCGGCCGATCCTGATGACATCAGTCACCACCATTCTGGCACTGTTACCCATGGCAATTGGATTTGCCGGAGGTGAAGCCGATGAACCTCTGGCACGCACTATTGTGGGTGCTGTCATTGCAGCCACTCTGCTGCCAAAATTTGTGGTACCGTGTCTGTATGTGATTTTAAAACGACAACCCCGACTCAATGAAGATGACGTCAAGGCATGGGCCTGAAAACACATGGAAGGCGAGGAACGATCCTATACGACTGGTCTGACTCAACTGTTTCGTGACACACGAAACCGACAAACATGCTGCCATACCTGGATCATTTTACAGTTGCCCCGGTTGAACCACCACGGCAGCGCGTACTGGAACATCTAATGAATTTCCGACGTAAGCACTCACTGACCACTGGACGGCTCCAGGACATTGTCCTCGCCGCTTTATTCGTGACTTTCACTACAGCGGCCCACCAGGCGTTTGCTCAGCCACATCTGGTGACCGTGGAAGGGCAAGAATACCGCGAAACCGTGAAACTTCAGGGGGCAACGGTCCATGGATTTCAGGTCACAGATATCAGAGCCAAACTTGGCGGGTTCGTGAAGTCAATTGGCAGCCTCAACGGACAGGACGTGGATATTGGGTCTCGTGTAAAACAAGGTGAAATTCTGGCCGTTCTGGATATCCCTGAAATGAAAAATCTGCTCGTAGAAAAAAAAGCGATGGTCACTCAGGCAAAAAGCGAGGTAGCCCAGGCCGATGCAGCAATCCTGGAAGCTGAAGCTGCCGTCATTCAGAGCAGGGCGCAACTGGAGCAGGTGCGTTCACAGACTGCTGAAAAAACGGCCATGCTGAAACTCAACGAAAAGAAACTGAACCGTCTGATCGGCCTGGCCAGCAGCGGTGCGATCGACCAGGACGCTATCGACGAAGCAACGTTTGAAGTTGCAGTTGCGAAGGCCCGGCTAAACAGTGTCAAAGCAGACATTCGGGCTGCGAATGCTAAAACTCAGGCGGTTCAGGCAACCGTTCGAAAAACGCAGGCGGACCGGAAAAGCGCTGATGCAAGAGTGGCTGTCAGTGAATCGTCAGTGAATCGTCTGAAGACGATGATGAACTACACGGTCATCACAGCGCCTTATGACGGCGTGATTACCAGGCGAATGATCGATCTGGGAAGTTACGTGAAACCTGCCGAAAACAATTCCGCCGCCATGCTTGTGTTTCAGCTGACGCAGGTCAGCAGAGTCCGCATCGTTGTTGCTGTTCCCAACAATAAAATTGAACTCATCGAACTTGGTCAAACCGTGCTGTTCGATTCCATCGGTGGCCTTCAGGGAACAGCGTTTCGCGGTCAGGTCACTCGTGTGGCCGGCGCGCTGGATGCGAAAACCAGGACCATGCCGATCGAAGTTCACCTCGACAATCCGGCAGTCGATGACCTAAGCGGCAAAACCGTGGAACTCAAACCCGGACTTTACGGTTCACTCACCATTATCCGCAGAGACTGGACAGGCGATTCTCTGCTGCCGGTGGTTCCGGCATCTGCTGTCGCCAGAGATCCTGACGGCAATAATTACGTAACCCTGATGAAAGACGGCACTCCGATCCGGCGGAATGTCAAAATTGCCTTCAATGACGCCGTCACTGTGGGTATCAGCAGTGGCCTGAGCATTGGTGACCGGGTCATGAAATCAGTCGCCAAACGATAGCGTTTGCATATCTGAATCTTCATCGGCCGATCACACAAGGCCGGAAACTGCGCACAGTATGTTGTCGCCACCTTAACTCAGACACATCATCCGCTTGTGTCTGGTTTTCTGTCAGCCTGTGGCTTTCGGCCTATAGACTCTGCGACACCGGTCGGCCAATAGCACGCAGTAGAGACGTCTGTGCTTTGTTGTAGTCCACAATGGCGCGCAGCAAATTCAGTCGCGTGCTGCTAACTCCGTTGAGTGCCTGAATGGCTTCCAGAGGTAACCCTTCAAGACCTCGGATTCGGTCCAGATTCATCTGCAGGACCCGGGATGCGTCCTCCACGTTGCGCCGTGCCAGGTCAGTTCTCTGTCGACCGGCATCAACCCGATGCCAGGCATTCCGCACGTCTGCTGCGATCTGGTCCTGGACCTGGTGTGCTCTGAGCACTGACTGACGGTAGCGACTGTCGCTTTCACGTCGTGCTGCCCGCTCGCCAAACCCAAAGTTACGAACCTGCCAAACCAGAATCGCATCAAAGTCAGAGCGAACGCCCAGCCCGCTGCGGTTGCTGCCAGGTCCTCCGTCAAAGCCACCGGCTGACATACCCAGATTGACATGTGGAATAAACGGTCGCAACTTCTGAGACTTCGCACCGGCACCTTCAGCCTGAGCCAGAGCATAGTGTTCCGCAACTTCCGGACGACACCGCTGTCCCTGCGCAATTAATGATTCCAGGTCACAGGATTCTGAAATCAGATCGATTGCCAGCAGATGGTCATCAGCACTGTAAAGCAACGCATCTGCAGAGAGGAGTGCCGGATCCAGTCGGACGATGCGAATCAGTTCGCTGGAAGCAATCTTCAGTTTCAGTTTTGCATTCACCTGGGACTGCTGACGGTTTGCCACGATGACTTTCACACGTGAGACTTCGGCGGCTGAAGCTCTGCCCGCCGTTACAAAAGCCTCTGTGATCGATAGCAGATTCTCAGCCTCGTGAAGATTCAGGTCCGTCGCCGCAACTTCACCCTGAGCTGCAACGAGGTCAAAATAAGCGATGGCCGCGTCCAGTTGAGCGTTGTTGAATTCCACAGTATGACGGTGTCTGGCAGCACGGGACAGTTGTCGGGCCACCAGTGGCTGAAATAACACATCTGCAATCGGCAGATCAACGAAAAGTCGAGCCGGACCACCGGCTCCGCCGGCCATCGGAGCATTAGCAACTTTGGCTCCTCCGCCCACAAATAATGAGTTCCGACTGACATCAACAATTTGCCCGTTTATGGCCTGAATCCGTCCTTCATGTCGGGTCGCCCCAATCCCCAGATTCAAAGACGGAACCCACAACACGTCAGCGGCATCTACATTGGCTTCGGCCTGATTAATCCGTTCCCAGGCCAGCTGAACAGCCCAGTTGTGTCCCCCGGCCAGTCGTAAAACAGTGGGCAGATCAACAGGAAAGGCATCCGATCTGGAGACCAGGGCTTCTTCGACTGCCGGTTCATCAGAATCGACAGATACCGATTCAGTTGACACCGGCAAAACAGATAACGCCTTGTGTTTCTCATCTCGGTCCGTGGCGTACGGAAAGCCGGGGAGCATATCGGTTCCGCTGATACCCGTGTTTCCATGCTCCGAGTTAACAGTCGCCCTGTGAACATGCTCAGTCCGGTTTTCGGCGACTGCTTCCGATGACTGTTCAGAGTGAATCGATCTCTGGTCGAGACGATCTGCGGTGTGTTCTGCTGCTGCAGATTTAGTTTCGCCGGAGATCTGCATTTCTGCAGGCGAGGTATCGGTGTCCGATGTCGTCTCGCTGGGTTTTGCAGCTGCGTGCCGCAGAGAGGCAAAATTTTGAGCGTGCCAATCGGTTCGAATGCGTTCACTCGCGGTCAGTCCACCGTCCACATCTTTTCCCTGCCGCACCGACATGACCGGTTGGAATCGTGACAGACTTCTGACACCACTCGTACTGTCCGAACTCTGACAACCAGCCAGCCCGGACAGCAGCGTCATCGCAATCGAAAATTGGCAGTATCGATTCGACATTGCATGGCCCGGTGATTCAGCGCCCGACACTCGTCGGCTGAAACAATGATGAGGAAAGATCTCAGAAGAACAGAGAACAAGGTCCTGCGTGTCAGATCGGCGAATCCAGTTGCCACCGTTTGCAGGAATGTTCCGACTGCTCCGGTTTATCCACAGACTCCGGTTACGCGTCAGAAATACAACGGTTCACCGGGTAAAATCGACGATCATGATTTTCCCGGTTGTACCGGCTGTTCCAGATAGGTGCTGAAATGCAAGTCCAGACAAGCCTGACATCCGCACGGCGACTCCCATTCCGTGTGATTCGTTGCAGGACATTTCGGGTACTCTATCTGCACAAATCCCGTCTGTGCAGTCTGCGCCGGTTACAGCGACTTTTCCTGCAGTCAGTCAGCTCACAGGGCCAAAACCCGGGACACGTCATTCCGACCGTCAGTCGCGACGATGGTGCGGCACTCAAATCAGAGCCAAAGGTTCCTGGTCCACGTAAACGAAAGCGTCAGACTGCCATAAGTATCTGCAAAAAAAGCAAGTCGCGAAGATCTCCTGAAGGGACACCTGGAAAGCAACCGGAACCTGTTTTCGTCTTTTGTTTCCGGACCAACCGGCTTCACAGACGTGCACCGGGCGGAGATTGGTGATTTTACGGAATTGCGTCTATCCTTTTTTTGTTTTGTGAAACAACCGGGCAAATCAAACAAGACCTGTGTCCGGGTCTGCTGAATCATTGAACAGGAAGTGTCGGTGCCTGATTGCAAATGTCATTTCACCATAAAACATCCAGGAATATTGTCTCCTGGATGTCGGTGCTCTTCATCATCGGGTCCGTCTGTTTTGGCGGAGCTGCCGCCGCGTTTCTGCTTCCCTCGGCAAATCACGTCCGTCTGAATTGGGTGTTCTTCACCGGATCCATCATCTTTACCGTTGCCGGCTATCTGCAGCTTCGACACGCCACAAACCAAAAGGGACAGATTTCGCGGTTCTTTGCCTGGCGTCCCCAAAATGTCGGCTATCCGGCAGCTCTGACCCAATGGATTGGCGCACTCTTTTTTAACATCAACACTTTCGACGCAACACTGACGGACTTCTCGTGGATTGAGGGTGATCTGTATATCTGGACGCCAAATGTTATTGGTTCCGTTCTTTTCCTGGTTTCGGCCTGCTATCTCCTGCAGGAAACAACGTTTCGCTTTGCGATTTCTGATCTCGACAGCTGTGGTGCCTGGATCAATCTGCTTGGATGCATCGCCTTCATGATCTCCGCCCTCTGTTCCGTTGACCTTCCGTGGCAGGTTTCAGAGTCCGTAACCAGACTTGCTTTGATCACCATTGCCCTGGGCGCCCTGTGCTTCCTGATCGTGTCTGTACTGACCCTGCTCCGGATGGGTTCCGATCAGATGTCGCCCTGACCGTTCAGAATCAAAGCACATGCACTGCCCCGGATGGTCGTCGCTTAACCTGACAGGTTTCCTGTTCAGAGGGTTCCCATCCACAGCTCACAGCGAACAACCTGTAACAGAACAATGGTTCGCACGGGTGGTAAAAGTCACCCGATGTCCATGATCACGACATCACCAACATCCCACGACCTCTGCGATCGCCTCCTGCCAATTTGGTTGCAACCGGATCCCGGTGCCTCACGAAGACGTTGAAGAAACATCATGATCACGTTTTCAGCCCAGTGATGATCGTTATTTTAAGCCCCACAGCGGCTATTCTTCCTGCTCTTCTATAAACGACCAGTCAACCAGTTCAATTTCCGGACGCAGCACTTCAACAAACCCAATACGTTTACTTGTCTGAACGCCTCGACCTCCGCGAGATGCAACCTGATATTTCTGCTGTCCAAACGACACGACCCGTCCACTGGAATTCTTTACCCGCAAACAATCGCTGGGACGTGCCAGCTGGACAATCCCCAGCACGTGATCCCTGTCATCCACCCTGATCCCGCGCACTCCTTTTCCTGCATTCGTGAGTAAAGGGATATCGTCAAGTGAAAAATGCACGACTCTGGCAGATGCGCTGGCCATCATGCATGTTTCCGCATCCGTAATCAGTTGACAGTCGACAACTTCGTCTCGCTGGCGCAGTCGACAGAATTTCCGTCCGGCTCTGGTGGACGGTGTACGAAAGCCGTGCAACGGAATACTCAGAACCTGTCCCTGCCTCGTTGCCACCAGCAGCAGCGGCCCCCATTCCTCTGAGTCATCTTCGACGGCCTCTACAAATCGGGAGTCTGTCGTCAAAGCCGCAATGATTGACGATCCATCGTTCAGTTTCACATGTTTTGCTACCGGTTCCCCGTAACCCGATGACACCGGAATCTGGTCGATTGGCAGCGTAAATGCGACACCGTCCGAACTGAACATCACAACGTTATCCAGCGTGCTGCCCGGCACAACCGCCAGTACCGAATCCCCTTCACGCACTCGTGTCCGTTCAATACTGGCCAACTGGTTGACTCGCTTAATCCAGCCTTCTCGCGTAACAACCACGTTCGTATTCTCACGCACGATGTATGCCTGAGGGTCGAACCGGGTGATCTCATCTGAAGATCCAAAATTACTTTTGCGACGATCTCCAAACTGACTGGCCACGTCCTGAAGTTCTGTTTCAATCAGTTTCCACATCCGCTGTGAAGACTTAAGCAGCCGTTCGATTCGACGCGCTTCGGTACGTTTCTGCTGAAGTTCCTCCAAAATCAGATCAATTTCCAGCTGAGAGATCTTGTACAGGGCCAGTTCCAGAATGGCATCCGTCTGAACCGCATCCAGCGGAAATCTCTGCACCAGCTTTTCAGCAGCGTCCTTTTTGCCCCTGCTGGCCCGAATCATCTTCAAGACGGCGTCCAGGGCATCGAAGATGATCTCGAAACCTTCCAGTATATGAATGCGACGTCGCAGCTGTTCGAGCTGATACTCCAGACGCCGGCGAACAGTGACCATCCGGAAATCAAGAAAATGCTGTAATAAGTCTTTGAGACTCAGGACGCGGGGAATGGTGGCCCCGTGGGCATCAGGAACAAGTGCGGTTGCGTTGTAACTGAAGTTCTGTTCGAGCGCCGTATGACGATACAGATAGGCCATCACGGCTTCCGGATCGGCTCGTGATTTGAGTTCCAGCACAATCCGCAGACCATTCTCTTCGTTGGTTTCATCGTTCGCTTCAAGCAGCTGAGGAATCCTGCGTGACTGAATAAGTTCCCCGATTTCCGACAGTAATCCGCCACTGGTGACTCCGAAGGGCATTGAATAAATCACAAGGCGGTCAGACAGCTGGCGACGGCCCTGTTTATCGAATCGCCATTCGCCGCGCAGCCTGATTGATCCACGGCCGGTTTCATAGGCCTTTCGAAGCTCGGCTCGCTCGGTGATGATACGTCCGCCAAGCGGGAAATCGGGCCCCTTAATGTACTTCATTAACCGGGCTACCGTGGCATTCGGATGATTGATCAGGTGCACGCAGGCCTTCGTAACTTCGTGCAGATTGTGAGGCGGCATGCTGGTAGCCATCCCAACAGCAATACCCTGTGTTCCGTTCACAAGTAACGCCGGAAACCGAGCCGGCAGCACCGACGGTTCTTCTGTGGCCGCGTCATAGGTCGGACGCATATCAACCGTGTTAAAACGCAACTCGTTCATCAGTTGCTCGGACAAAGCAGACAACTTTGCCTCCGTATAACGGTCGGCAGCCTGCCTCAGACCGACAACGGAACCAAAATTTCCCTGGCCCGACACAAGCGGGTACCTCAGGGTGAAGTCCTGCCCCATTCTCACCAGAGCGTCGTACACCGCATCACCACTGTGAGGATGATACGAACCGGTGGTGTCCCCGCAGATCTTGGCACACTTACGAGTTTTCCCGTTGGCAAGCAGGCGCAGCCCGTGGTACATCACGTACAAAATCCGTCGCTGAACCGGTTTCATACCATCTCGAACATCCGGCAGCGCACGCGATGTAATTACGGACAGGGCATAGTTGAGATACCGACGGCGAGTCTCTCCGCTGATCGGAACGAACTGCACGTCGCCCACATCCGACAAATCGTTGGCGAACAGTCCTGATTCGCCGATCTGCTTGCTCGATGACTTCCTGCGAGCCAAGTTTCACTCCTTAATCAGATCACCTGATACATCACTCCAAACGCCTGAAACAGTGCCTGGCGACAATCAAATTTTATAGAATAATCAGCCACTGCAAAACCATTCGTGATTGCAAACAGCATGAGACAACACACGAATTGAATTGCGGCTTGATCAAACCTGCCACAGGGGTCGTCAGAATCCACTTCGGGATGTTCCGTGACAGGTTCTGCCCTGCAGAAACCACTGAGTTCTCTCAATCAGTTGTCCAGCCCCCACTCCCCGTCCCAGCGCACGAAGCCCTCAATCGCTTCGTACTCCGCCAGTCCCAGGGCGTCGTAATCTTCAGCTGTCCGGGCATTACGGGATTCAGCCCGCTGCCAGAATTCCCGCTTGTCAAATCCGGGAAACAACGCACGGTCTTTTTGAGACTCGTGCTTAAAAATAGCCTGACGTTTGCGCTCGACTTCCCTGGGACTCAGAGGGACGGCCATTTCTATCTGATGTATTGCCCATTCCTGCCATGCCCCGCGATACAACCATACGTCACTCGTTGAATACCAGTCGTCGTCACGACATTTATCACAGGCCAGAATAATGGCTTTCAGACAGGTGCGGTGAGTACCGTGAGGATCCGACAGGTCACCGGCAGCATAGATCTGGTGCGGTCGAATTCTGCGAAGAAGTTCCGTGATGATATTAACGTCAGCCTCCGTCAGCGGCTTTTTGCGTACCCGACCGGTTTCGTAAAACGGCAAATCCAGAAAATGCAGGCTGTCATTTGACAGGCCGCACATCCGCGCAGCTGAGCGGGCTTCGCCGCGGCGAATGATCGTCTTGAGATTTTGAATCTCGGGAATATCCACCTGGCTGGGTTTTTTTTGGCGAAGAAACAACTCGACTTGTGATTCCAGGTCAGTCACCTCGGTGGTACTAATGTGGAATTCCGAACACAATTCGGCAGCAAATTCAGCAAATCGAATAGCGTCCTCGTCGAAGACAGCGATATTACCCGAAGTCTGGTAGGCGACGTGAACTTCGTGGCCCTGATCCACCAGACGACTAAGCGTCCCTCCCATCGAAATAACGTCGTCGTCCGGGTGAGGTGAAAAGCAAAGGATTCGTTTGGGAAAGATGTGATCACGATTGCCCGGCCGATCGCCGGGAAGTTTGGCATGATCCGGTTTCCCGCCGGGCCACCCAATGAGAGTTCCCTGGAGATGTCGGAAGACATTCAGATTGATTTCATATGCTGACCCGTAAATAGCCAGCAGATCCTGCAGACCTTCTTCGTTGTAGTCAGAATCGGTGAGCTTGAGAATGGCTTTGCCCATTCGTCGGGACAGCCAGATCACGGCGCGGCGAATCGTTAGCTCATCCCAGTCAACAGCGCCAACACGCCAGGGATACTGAACCCGGGTCAGACCATCGGCCGCCGCCTGATCAAGCAGGAACTCTGCATCAGTGTGCCTCTGCAGATAAGTGGCAGGAACCGTCGGACTGGGATCGCCTTCAATCGTTCGATGTACGATTTCAGCTTTATTTTCTCCAAATGCCAGAATGAAGATTCTGCGTGCAGACAGAATGGTTCCCACGCCCATTGTAATGGCTCTTCGGGGCACATTTTCCGCACCAAAGAAATCGCTGGCGGCGTCTGTACGTGTCACACTGTCCAGCGTGATCAGACGTGTCCGTGAATGGTGGTCCGATCCCGGCTCGTTGAATCCGATGTGACCGGTTCGCCCAATTCCCAGAAGCTGCAGGTCGATCCCGCCAGCCTCAACAATTTTCCGCTCGTAGTCGCGGCAATATCGGGAGATGTCCGCAACAGGTGTCGCGCCATCCGGTATGTGGACATTCGCATCCGGAATATCAATGTGGTCGAACAAATGTTCGTTCATGAAGCGAACGTAGCTCTGCAGCTCCTCAGGCTGCATAGGATAATATTCATCCAGGTTGAACGTGATCACATTCGCAAAGGACAGTCCCTCTTCGCGATGCATGCGGACAAGTTCAGCGTACACCCCCGTGGGAGTGGAACCGGTGGCAAGTCCGAGAACACACGTACGGTCCTCAGCAGCACGCTCAAGGATCAGCTCCCTGATCACTTCTGCAACATGCACCGAAATCAGCGACGCTCTGGAAAAAATTTCAGAGGAAATCCGTTCACCGGAAATCGCATTCATGACCTGATTACCCGAAAATCATTACAAAAGTTACCAGCCACAGATCGTAATGAATCGGTTCTTTACCAGCCAGGACGACCACTTCGTTTGTTATCGGAAGTTCAATGAATCTGCAGAAGCCATCTGTGTTTCGGGTCCCGTTGCTCCGGTCACTCTAAACATTGCTTGTGGCATGCCCGGCAGAACACTAATTTTCACTATATCATTCACCGCCGAAATCGAGCGGAAAGGGTCATAATGGCAGGCAAAGCTACAGTTTTTGACTACGAAACGATCGGAGACATTCTCATTGTCACTCCGAAACGCGACGTCACGTCTTTTCGTGACCACGAACTTCGCGATGCCTATAATGAAGCGTACCGGCAACTCATGAGCGGCTCGCTGCGAAACATCATCTTTGATCTGTCTCATCTGGATCACTTCGGATCCACCTTCGTTGGAATGATGTTGCGACTTGCAAAAAGATCGGGTGACAACGGAGGTTCCACTGTGCTGTGCCACATGAGTGACAACGTTCGCCATATCCTCAAACAACTCATGCTGCTTGAAAATCCAAAAACGGGTTTTTTGTGGAGACAAATGCCGACACGTGCAAACGCGGTTGAATGGATTGAATCGACGCAGGAATCCGACGAGGAACCTAATGTCTGATGGCGAGACCATCGTTGGCTCAGACAGCGGATCTGTCGCAGGTATGGACCGAAAGCAGCAGTCTGAAGCACTGACCGGTCGAACACAGAGACAGCCCCGGTCAGGATTTACTTCTCAACCACCCATATGTTGCGATACATGACCTGATTGCCGTGTCCCTGAAGGTAGAGACTGCCGGGGCCCTCCTCTTCCGGATATTTACCAGGTGTCCCTGTCTTCAGCTCAAGGTCATCATGAATCAGAATTCCATTGTGACGAATTGTGACTCGCGCGTTTTCGACCTTCACACCGTTATCCCAGCGGGCAGCATTAAAGTCGATATCGTAAGTCTGCCAGGTAAGTGGAGGAAAGCAGGCATTCACCTTGGGTTTTGCGATCGAATAAACACCACCACATTCGTTGTTCTCGCCTTCCAACCCAAAAGAATCCAGCACCTGCAGTTCGTAGCGTCCCTGCATATAAACACCACTATTGCCCCGCGACTGACCACGATCGTACGGCTGGTACGGAATGCGGAATTCCAGGTGCAGGCGGTGATCGCCAAACTTTTGTTTTGATTCGCACTCAGCCAGCAACAGATCCTCCAGCATGATCGTGCCATTGACGAAATTTCCGGCAGAGGATCCATCGAACAACACGATGGCGCCCTCCAGCGGCTGCTGTCCAAGTGACCGACTCATACGCTCAACCCGTTTCAGTTCACCCTGCGGACTGTCGTTCACGAAAATTTTTGCAGCACCGTCATGAATCAGAACGTATCCGGCATCAGACGAAAACTTCGTCACACCGCCTTCTGCTGCACCTTCGGCAAACACACGACCGGACCCTATGTATCCGTCTCCTGGCAGACCACCAGGATAAAGAACGGATTTGAACTGATTATCGCCCTGGGCGATCACCTGCATCCCGTGCTTCACGCCGTCCAGTTCACCGGAATACTCCCCCTGAATGTGATAGTCCGGAGTGACCCTGTCCGGGTCAAGAATGATACGATTACTGTCTTCGGCAACCGCCGCAGATGACAACAGTGCGAGCACAACAAACGTGAATGTGAGGATTTGTTTCATTTGAGATCTCAAACCGTATAAAAAGCTCTGAACATTCGAATGGCTGCGGTTTATAACTGTCAGACGTGGTTCCTGATATGGAAACCCCACCCGTTCCCGACCAGGCGATTCAAAGTCGGCGGAGTTATTGACTCCGACTGCATGATTCCGCAGATCATTCAGACAGCCGGCGGCTCACTTTGCCCGAACGCCTGTTGCTGCTGACGAAGCTGTTCGTTGGCGCACTGATCACGTGGAATGGAACATAATTCGCAGTTTGACACGCCATCGTTGCCAGGAATTGATGACAGACCTCCACAGCTGCCACGTATCTGTCGATTGCTGATCAACACACCAATCCCCATCCCACCCACCGCAACGCAAAACAGTACACCGGCGGCCACAAATACTACCCACAAATCCGATGCATTCTCTTCGTCTGCCGAAAGGACTGAATCTGTGTTAGTCGTGGCTAAGATGCCGGTTCCCTGCTGAATGACGCTGCCGTGGGATCCGACTGTCTGGAACAATACGGAATAGCCCTCTTTGTTGGCCAGCGCAATCCCTCGCTGAACTCCAAGCACCATCATGGCGGTTGCCAGTGCGTCAGCCGTCATACAGGAATCGTGAATCACAGACACCGACGCCGGAGGATCCACCACAGGACAACCGGTCATCGGATTAATCGTATGCGAATATCTGGTGCCGTTCACATCGAAGAAATTTCGATAATCGCCGGAGGTTGCAATAGAGGTCATCGTCACCGGAACGATTCGCGTCGGACTTACGTTTCTGCTGAATCCCGAGCCGGGAGATTCCACACCAATCCGCCACGCTTCTCCCGACGCCTTAACCGTTCCTGCCCGGGTTTCCCCTCCAATGTCTACAATGAAAGAGGGTCGGCCGGATCGCGACAGCATTTCGGCGATCGCGTCAACCGCGTATCCCTTGGCAATGGCTGAAAGGTTCAGCTGGACATCGGTCCTGAGTTTTCGCAAAGCAGCAGGCTGCAAACGTACTTCTATATGCTGCATGCCAACGGTCCGCAGCGCGTCATCGATCTCAGCCTGGTCGGGCACACCGGAACGGTCCGGTGTGCCGAATCCCCACAAGTCAATCAACGGTGACACCGTCGGGTCAAATGCCCCTCCGGTCAGTTCGTGAATCCGCTTTGCTTCGTAAACGACCGAAGCAAATTCAGATGAAACCGGAAACCAGTCGATTGATTGGAAACGGTTAAATTCGGAAATTTCGGACTCCGAATCCCATGTCGACATTTGCAGGTTGATCTCGCTGAGCTTCGCCGTGATTTCTGCCAGTACACCTGACCTGGTCTCGCCGTCCTGCGGCGTATCGATGGTGACGAAAAATCCTGTCCCCATTGTTTCGCCGTCTACACGAAGCCGGTCTGCATACAACGAACTTCGTCCCGTCAGAATAATGACGAAAACGATCATTTGAGAATAAAGCGCAGTGAGTCTCAGAAAACGCATAACAAACAGATGAACCAGGATCGGGCTCAGTAAATAACAATTGTCCAAACAGGAAAGACAGAAGATCTTTCACACTCGGGTACCGGCCATATTTCCGGTCGGTTTCGTCTTACCTTTTAGCTGTGCCATATTCGGATTGCCATGTGGTTCAGGCAAGGTCTGAAGTAGAAGAATTGCTGTTATTCTCATTGCCAGACACCAAATTAAAGAATACAGCTCGCAAACAGTGTCGGCACCGGTGTTGCAGAAATAGTGATCCCAGGTCTGATACGCGGTCAATGCAGCAGTGTTTTGGAATTCTCTGAGGAAACCGACGCGCTAACTTAAACCGGTTATGGTACAGGCTGCATACGTCAGTCATGTCCAAACACTCATACAAGTCCGGGCGTCGGAATGAGATTATGGACAGAATGACCGACTCAAACAACGAGCGACAGCGTCTGGTAAACCTCCCGAACTTCAGAGCATACCTGATCGGAAATGCGGCGTGTTTCCAGGTTCTCAGGGAATCACACCGGAAGCATAAACACCAGCTGCGCAAAGTGTTTCGATGCTTCGGCAAACATTCACCGCACCTGAAACGAGGACTTTCTGCATCCCGCCGGAAAAGAGACCTGTAAATCCGGCAGGTAGTTTGCCGGTCACCGATTAAATTCCGCAAAACCAGTCGAAAGCCGGCACACAACAGGACGTTACTCTGCAGACCAAAGCAGCGAAGCAAGGGAACAGGCGACAAACGTCAAACAGAGAGAACGCAGCAACATGACCGGTTCCCGAACAGTGCGTCGCTGATCCTGTCGGAAACATGTGTCCCCGAATTTACGACAAAATCTCGTTAATCACATTGCCGTGAACATCGGTAAGACGCCGATCGAGTCCGTTGTAATACCAGGTGAGTTGTTCATGGTCGAAGCCGCACAGGTGCAGTACCGTCGCGTAATAATCCCATACCGTTGTCGGATTGACCTGTGCGCGGCGTCCGAACTCATCCGTTGCCCCGTAACTCATCCCTCCCCTGACGCCTGCTCCCATCATCCAGCAGGTGAACCCGTCGGGATTGTGATCGCGTCCAGTCGTGCCGGCCTGGTGCGTCGGCATCCGTCCAAATTCGGTTGCCCACAGAACCAGCGTATCGTCCAGCAGGCCGGATTCCTTCAAATCGGTCAGTAGGGCCGCAGTGGGCTGATCAAATATTGGACAGTGCCGTTCGTAGTCGGCCCTGAGTGTCTTGTGAGCATCCCAGTTCAGCAGCCCGTCAACACCGGAAGCCCGGGAGGAGCAATAAAGATTCACGCACCGAACCCCACGTTCCAGGAGCCTTCGGGCCAGCAGACAGTTCCGGGCATAAGCGGCTTTGAGTGGATTTTCATCCGCGGTGCCGTACGTACTGTGAACCAATTCGGATTCACGGGTCAGGTCCGAGACTTCCGGAGTGGAAACTTGCATTCTTGCCGCCAGTTCGTAGGCCGAAACACGAGCCTGCAGATCACTCTCCGCCGGATTAGCTGCAGCGAAGTCCTGGTTCAAACGAGCAAGCAGACGGCGTGACGTGGCTTCCTCAGCTTCCGACACTCCTTGCGGGCGGGCCAGGTTCCGAATCGGTTTTTGGTCACTCATCATCGTCGCCTGGTGCCGGGCCGGAAGAAAACCGTTTGACCAGTTCGCCTTACCGTTTGGTGGTTCACCCCGAATATCGGAAATCGCCACGTATGTCGGCAGATTTTCGTTTTCGCTGCCCAGTCCATAACTGAGCCAGGCACCGGCACTGGGAAAACCTTCAGTCGGATGACCGGTATTCATGAAAACACATCCCGGCCCGTGTGTATTGGTCTCACTGTGCATGGCATGCAGAAAAGCAATGTCATCCACATGCCGTGACATATGTGGCAGCATGGATGTGATGTGCTTGCCGCATTCACCTGACCGTAAGAACGGCCACGGACTTTGCATCAGGTTGCCGTTTTTACCCTGAAAAGAGAAAAATTCCTCTTCGCCCGGCAGTGGCTGACCGTGATATTTTTCCAGCGACGGTTTGTACTCCCACAAATCCATAGGCGACGCCGCACCGGGGCAGAAAATTTGCAGGACCCGTTTCGCTTTGGCTGCGTGCTGCGTTCTGCGTGGCTGCGACTGATCCGTCGTTTGGTCGCCTCTCGCGTCGCGAGCCAGCAACTGGATCAGACCAACTCCGCCCAGTCCGGTGGAAACGTTGCCCAGTAAACAACGCCGTGTGTGATCAGTGAGGCTGTAGTGGTTCATAACGTTTAAGATTCCTCACCTGGGGTCGCTGATGTCGTGAGACGTCTGACTCAACAACTTCCACAGATTCGGCCGCGCAAAATATTGTTTTTTCTTCAGCCATTGTCCGGGAGCCCCGGTCCAGTACGGTTACTGCACATAGATCAATTCACTGGTATTCAGCAACACGCGACACAATGCGGGGAATCCATATTCATCTGCCAGTTCCAGACATGCTCTGATTTCATCATCGGTCGGTTGTCTTGCGTAACAAAGTTCATACGCACGACGAACCTGTGCTCGATGATCGTCACCGGCATCTCGATGCAGACGATCCGCCAGAGCACGAGCCATATCGAGCGTGAAGCTGTGGTTAAGCACCGTCAAAGCCTGAAGCGGTGTTGTGGTCGTGACTCGTGTGGGAGCAGAAAACGTGCAGTCAGGCTGGTCGAAGTCGGTCATCAGGTCGACAACTGACGCGCGTGCGTTCTGATGGTAAACAGCTCTTCGATACGTGTCCGGCCCATGCTTATCGAGCGGAACGTACGTGGAAACATTGTCCCTCAGATACCGATACAGCCGAAACCCAGGACCACCGTCGGGAACATTGCAGTCTACAGCATGGACCGATTGCGAATTTTCTTTAGTTCCCCGACCACCCTGAGGCGTGTGACTGCACTCAATTTTTCCGGCAACAAAAAGGATCGTGTCACGCATTTCTTCGGCGGAAAGTCGCCGAGGGGGAAAACGCCACAGCAGTCGAGAGTCACCATCGATCCGTGTCGGACCGGCACGGGACAGCGATGACTGCCTCCAGGTTCGTGACATCATGATCATACGATGCAGTTTTTTAAGTCGCCAGTTGTTCTTCTTAAGTTCAAGAGCCAGAAAATCCAGCAGCTCCGGATGAGTGGGGCTTCCTCCCATAAATCCAAAGTCACTGGGAGTATTCACGATTCCCGTGCCAAAGTGGTAATGCCACACTCGATTGGCCAGGACTCGCAGTGTGAGCGGGTTTTCTGGATGCACAATCCAGTCAGCCAGTGCCTGTCGGCGTTCGGCTTCAGGGGCGTCAGCATTCAGACGGTAGGCAAATCCTTGTGACTCACTCAGTGCAGAACTGCCCTGAGAAGACTGGTCCTGAGATTGACTCTGACGAACGACGGCAGAGTTCACCGGTTGCTGGCCAGGTGTCCTGTTTCCCAGGACGCCCAGGCTCGCAGGAACAGCCACCTCACCTGGCTGCTGCGGGCTGCCCCCCCGAAATACATGAAACGGTCCCTGTGCGTCCGCCGAGTTACGATTTCCGATCCACACTGAAGGCAATGCCGGTATTTTTGAAATCTGCTGATTCACCGCGGAGAGTTCTTTCTCCAGTCGCAACAGTTCGGCCTGCTCCCCAGTGCCGGTTTCCAGTTGAAGCAGTCGATGATCCAGATGGTCCTGTCCCTGAACCGGTCGACGGTCCCTTCCGCTGGCAACTTCACGCCAGTTCTTTCCGTCCTCTGAGACCTCGATCCGGTACTCAGCGACAAAAACAAACAGTGTCTGGTCAGGAGTCAGTTCACCTTTGGCACTGGAAAACTGCACGCGATCAATCAGCGTCGGCTGAGCCAGCTCGATGGTCAGGTCACTGCCGGCTGATATGAAGCGAGCGCCTGTCTTTCCGTCAATCGTGTGGTGCGCCCCGTAGGCGTTCGGAAAGTCCTCAATTTGACGAGCCCTGCCGGTGGCCTTTCCACCGCTGGCAGCCAGTGCCACGTTTCGAGGCTCATGTGTTTGATTTTGCATCCCCGGACTCGACCAGACTTCAAATTCGTCGATACGAAAAGCGGTCGTATTCCCCGGGGCAAGGTCCTGAGATTCACAAACCAGTCGCACAAATTTAGCCTGCACGGGTTCAAAACGATCCTCCGTTCCGGTGCGGTCAACCGGAGGACGAATCCAGCCTGTGGCATGGTCGGCCAGATGTTCTTTTGCTCGTATCAGGATGGCTGATCTCAGATCTGACAGTTCCTGCTGCAGCTTTGACCTGGCAGAGTTGAGCGGATTGAGTGCCGCCGCACGTACGGCACGCGCTTCCGAAGTCGCCAGTTCAGCAGATCCGTGGCGGACACCGGAAAACGTAGCGTACAGTCCGTAATAGTCCTGCTGAGTTATCGGATCGAACTTGTGATCATGGCATCGTGCACAACCGAGAGTCATTCCCAAAAAAGCTTCACCCGTCGCACGAATGATTTCATCAAGCGTGTTCGCACGAATCTGAGCCGCCTGTACGGGATCCTGATTGCCAACACGGTCGTATGGACCCGCCACAAGAAAAGCAGATCCTATCGCAACCGAAGGATCATTCTGGCCGAAAACATCACCCGCGATATGCTCACGAATGAATCGGTCGAACGGCCTGTCCTCGTTGAGAGACCGGATCACGTAATCGCGAAACGGCCACAGATTGTTGATGATTATATTTGTTTCGTAGCCGACACTTTCTCCGAAACGCACAACATCCAGCCAGTGACGTCCCCACCGTTCACCATAATGCGGAGACTGCAGCAGTCGATCGATGAGCCGCGCGTAAGCCGATGGATCGGGGTCGCTGACAAATGCAGCGACTTCTTCCGGTGTCGGTGGCAGTCCGGTCAGGTCATAAGTTGCACGACGAATCAACGTCCGGCGGTCGGCGGGAGGACTCAGTGACAGATTGTGTTCCGCCAGTTTCACTGCCACGAAATCGTCAATCATTTGGCTGGCGGAATCATCCGACACCGTTGCAGAAGACACCTTCTTTTTAGAAGTGCCTATGTAAGGGTTCAGTGGCTGCAAGGACCACCAGTCTGCATCTGCTTTTGACGTATCCGTGATAATGACATCATCGGGCCAGTCTGCTCCTGTTTCGATCCAGTGTCGCAAAGCAGCAATCTGTTCCCCGGAAAGTGGATCGGCCCCCTTTGGCATGGCAGGACGTTCACCGTCGACTCCGCTCAGCAGTTCGATCAGATGACTGGCGTTCGGATCACCGGAAATCACATGTTCGTACGCGACAAGATCATCGATCGTTGCCAGTGAAATGTCGCCTTTGGTATTACCAGGCGAATGACAACGTACGCAGTGTTTCTGAAAAATCGGAGCAATCTGAGTTCGAAAGTCCGGGGGGAGATCATCGGCCCGCAGGCCTGCCTGAAGAGATAACGCACCGACGATCACACAAAAGGTCCGCCTCAGTCCTGTTGCCGGCCAGGGCATCGACCGTTTGGCTGCTGCGCAAGGAGTAGACCTCATAGGGTGTTCGTCCCGGACCTCGTGTCCTGAATTCAGATATAGCGGTTGTTATTAGACGGGTGGTTTCGATCCACAGCTAAAGCGGAACTGATACGGTTCATAGTACCTGTGCAGATATGACATGTCGAGAACCGGGTGAGACCCTGCCTGTCCGCTGAGTACCAAAACCGGCAGAGGATGACAGAAACAGCAACCTGATACACCAGCCGATTCGACATAAAACAGAACCGTTCAACACTTCGACACTCAACCACCACCGATGGCCGGCAGAAAATGTACTTCAGTTGTTGGTTCGACTTTGGTAGAGAGCATGCGCGTCATCACCTGATCCACAGACAACTGCAATCCAGGACACAACTGACCGTCGTCACACAGTCGCCGGGCAATGCCCGGAAACCGTTGTTCCATCTGCTCGACCACTTCGCGGACGTTGCTGCCCGGAACTTCAACCTGAGACACTCCGGTTAGTTTCTGAATCTGTGGCGGGATGAATACGATGGCCATGGACGATTCCACGCTCTTAGCTCAGGGAAGCCGAAGATCATTTGCCGTTGTTGATTGCTCGCCAGAGTTTAGGTGGGGACATCGGCAGATCAGTGAGTCGAATACCTGTTGCTCGCTGAATCGCACTGGCGATCGCCGGTGGCGGCGGTACGATCGAAACTTCGCCGACTCCTCGAACTCCATAGGGGTGATCGGGATTGGGGACTTCCACAATGATCGTTTCAATCATTGGTATGTCGTAACAGGTTGGCATCCGATAATCGAGGAAACTGGCATTCCGCACGTGGCCATCGTCGTCATAAAAGTACTCTTCGTTGAGTGCCCAGCCGATACCCTGTACCGAACCGCCCTGGATCTGCCCCTCCACATAACTCGGGTGAATCGCGGTACCGGCGTCCTGTGTGGCCGTGTAACGCAAAATGGTTACCTTTCCGGTTTCCGGATCCACTTCGACATCGACCAGGTGAACGGCAAATGCATTGGTCGAGACCTGTGGGTCGACTGCGCCACGGCCGATAATCGCTTCGCCAACGGTATCTGCTTTCAGGGCCAGTTCCGCGAATGAAAGAGACTTTCCATTGCTGCGGTACACACCCTGGCTGACTTCGACGTCGCCGGCATCACACTCCCAGATTTGTGACGCTCGCTCAACCATCTGTCGCTGAATATCCAGTGCTGCTTCATGCGCAGCCAGCCCGGTTGCGAAAGTCGTGCGACTGCCGCCGGTGACGTCCGTGAAGCCGATGCTGTCGGTATCGGCGACCTGGGGAATGACGTCCGTAGCCGAGATCCCCAGTGTTTCCGCAAGCTGCATTGCAATCGATGTACGTGTACCACCGATATCCGTGGAGCCTTCAACGAGTGTAACCGTACCGTCCGGGTTGACGTTGGCCGTCACACTCGACTTGAGTCCGGCATTGAACCAGAAACCACAGGCGACACCCCTTCCACGATTCGGCCCGGAAAGACTGGACTGCCAGTGATCACTGTTTCTGATCGCCTCCAGACACTCGACCAGCCCGACACGCGGATAGACGGGGCCGTCGACACGACGTGTTCCTTCTACGGCTGCGTTTTTCAGGCGGAATTCGATGGGATCGATATCCAGTTGAACAGCGAGTTCGTCAATGACCGATTCCGCAG
Organism: Fuerstiella sp.; assembly: GCA_022447225.1. Classification (NCBI taxonomy): domain Bacteria; kingdom Pseudomonadati; phylum Planctomycetota; class Planctomycetia; order Planctomycetales; family Planctomycetaceae; genus Fuerstiella; species Fuerstiella sp. The sequence goes on from JAKVAZ010000009.1 coordinate 202,442, forward strand.
CGAAAGCCACATGAGTCGAACCAGGTGCCCGATACGCCTGAGTTTTTGGTTTGTTCAGGACCACGTCAAACCCGTCGACAGCAGCGTTCGGCAGGTCATAGCAACTGAAGACGCACATGCATCCGGGACCGATAACACCACCAGGAAAAGCCCCTGCGTCAAAAGCCAGCCAGGCTTCACCGGCCGTCAGTTTTCCATCTTTGGTGGCGCCGATTTTCACACGCATAAAGGATCCGGGCGTGGGGCCCGTGGACTCGAACACTTCATCCCGGCGCATCATGATTTTTACCGGCCGACCGCATTTTCGACTGAGCACAGCAGCCACGGGCTGCTCATAGACAGAAATCTTTCCTCCGAACCCGCCCCCAATTTCACACGGGACAATTGTGATTTGAGAAATGGGCATCTTCAGCAGTGCTGCCATCTGTTGGCGCACCGCGAACGATCCCTGAGTGGCTGTCCAGATTTTGAGCCGACCGTCTTCGTTCCACAATGCCACAGAAACGTGAGGTTCGATATAGCCCTGATGAACGGTAGCTGTTTTAAATTCACGCTCGACAATGACGTCGGCTGCTGCAAACCCCTCCTCGATATTTCCTTTTTCAAATCGGATATGGCTTTCAATATTGCTCGGTTTTGCCGGTGCATCATCAAGTGTGTGTGTGATCAGATCGTCATGCAGAAGCGGAGCGTCGTCCTTCATTGCATCGAGGACCCAGGTCGATGCTGGCAGCGGTTCGTACTCAACCCGGATTCGGCTGGCGGCTTCTTCGGCCAGATGCGAATCAGTTGCGACAACAGCCGCTACCGCATGACCTTTATATAACGCCTTGCCTCGTGCCAGCACGTTCCCAGACAAATGAGCATAATTGACACAGCCTTCACCGAGGTCATCAACTTTGTCCCACGGATCAGGCAGGTCAGCAGAAGTGCACGTTGCCAGCACACCCGGCATGTTTTCAGCCTGACTGGTATCGATCGATATAATTCGTGCGTGTGCGTGCGGGCTGCGAACAAAAGCACCAAAAGCCATGTTCGGCAGGTGCAGGTCGTCGGTGTACACAGCCTTTCCGGTCACCTTGTCAGAACCGTCATGGCGTACCGGTCGCGTTCCGATGACTTTGTATTCGGTTGCCCGCTCCGTAGCGAATTCTGTACTCATGTTGATATCTTCTCCGTCTTCGACGGTTGAACTGAAACTTTCATCAGTAAGCGTTAATCAGAGGCCGTTGGTGTTCCTGTGATTCTACCGGGAAGTAGGAGCCGATTCCTCAGCGGCCTGTACCGCCTGTACAGCGTGGACAATTTTGTCATAGCCGGTGCAGCGGCACAGATTGCCGGCAAGGCTGAAACGAATCTCTTCTTCATCAGCATCAGGATTTTTTTCCAGCAGAGCCTTTGAGGTCATAATAAATCCTGGGGTACAGATACCACATTGCAGTGCGGCCCCTTCAAGGAAACACTGTTGTACGGGGTGCAGTTTTCTTTGCTGGGCAACCCCTTCGACGGTTTCGATGTTCGCCCCTTCAACTTCCACAGCCAAGACCAGGCAACTGTCGACAGGTAGTCCATTGAGCACCACGGTGCAGGCACCGCAGTTGCCGTTGTTACAGCCTTCTTTACAGCCGGTGAGAGACAGCACATCTCTCAGGACTTCCAGCAGACTCTGCCGTGGCTGACAGAGAAACTCCACGGCCTCTCCATTGATCGTTGTAGATACGTGTGTCTTCATCTGTTTCCTCTGTTTCACGGTCCGGGTTTCTGGACACCGACTCTGCCGGAATGGCATTTGTCATGGGGGCAAAACTCTATTGGCGGGCACGTTCACACGCGGTCGCCAGCGTACGTCTGGTGAGGACGCCGACCAAATGAGTTCGGTATTCCGCAGGACCTCTCATATCATCGATTGGCGAAGCAACCTTTTTTGCAAGCTCCCCCGCTTCTGCAAACACGTCTTCATTGATCGGTTGACCAGCCAGCCAACTGGAAGCTTCCTCTGCGAATACCGGAGTAGCTGCGACAGCGGAAAGTGCGATTCTCGCCTGTTCAATCTTCTGACCATCGGGGTCAAGTCGCACGTATGAGCCAGTTCCCACAACCGCGATATCCATTTCGTTGCGAGGAATGAATCTTTGGTATGCCGATCCACTGTGAGGTCCCGGCGCCGGCAACGTCAAACTGACCAGCAATTCTCCAGTCTCGAGAACATTACGACCGGGTGCCATACAGAATTCGCTCGCGGGAACCGTGCGGCGCCCCGACGGACCCGCGATATTGGCCACTGCGTCAAGGGCAATCAATGCTGGTATCGAATCAGCGGCGGGCGACGAGTTACAAAGATTCCCGCCAACACTGGCACGACTCTGAATCTGCCAGCCCCCGATGATATGCACCGCATCCGTCAGCGCCGAATAAGCATTGGAAATATCGGAATTTCCATAGATCTGCCAACACGGCACACTCGCACCCAGTTGCAGATCCTGCCCGGCAGTAAACTCAAACTGAGTCAGTTCCGGAATCTTTTTTACATCGACCACAAGGTCGGCACTTTGAAGCCCCTCTCGCAACTGGACAATAATATCAGTACCGCCCGCCAGAATCCGTGCGCGATCACCGGCTTTGGAGAGCTGACTGATGGCATCGTCCAGTTGAGTGGGGGCAGTGTACTCGAAATCAATCAACGGGTTTTCTCCTGCAGCTCAGTTACTTTTCTCAATGGTTGGCAACCAGTGAACTCAACAGTTCAAAATAGTCAAGATGTTACCTGTTATTTAATTGTAGCCAGTGGTTTGCAGTGCAGCACCTCATCCGGAACCGGTTGCTCCTCAAATCCCGGCCCCTTCCATTTTACCTCAAGCCCCCAGGTGCCGCCCGCATTGAAATAATCAAGGCGAATCGGGTGCAGACCGGCTTTCAGGGGAATGATGTCTGAAACCGGTCCCAGTCCATGCAGTCCATCATTGGAAACAACAAGCGTTTCGCCAATGTACAGACAGCTCCCGTCGTTCGAGGAGGTACTAAAAGTGTAGATGCCGTCCCGCGGAATGTCGATTAAGCCACTGAAATGAATGGCAAAGTACAGATCCCGCTCTCGGACGTCGAGCGTGAAATTGGGCGCAATGAATTCCGAAACGAGGTGCGATTCTGCAACATTGTTAAGTTCAGCATAATCGCCGTGGAAGTAACGGTAGTTTAGGCCCGGTCGGGTCCTGCCTGGCCTGACGTCTGTGCCAAAATCTTCCGGAGTAAACCGAGTATACGTGGCGGTTGCCATTTCCGTGCAGATCCTGCCATCGATGAACCCGCGTGCCGACACCGTCACAGTTTCGTTCAGTTTAAGCGGACCGACATAAATCGGTGAATCAACTGTGACACGTGATCCGTCCAGAGTGTAATGGATTTGGGCCACCTGGGGCTCCACAGACAATTTCAGATCAATCTCACCGGTGAATCCCCGCACGACGCGGTCAAACGTCACGTTGCCGTATTCACCATCGTTATGCGACATGGCAAACTCAATCAACTGCATATTGTCCTGAATAGTCAGGTGCTGCCACTGCCGCCGTTTCGCGTCAGCCCCAGTCAGGAGTGCAGTGTCGTCATACGCTTCCTGAGCGATTTTCTGATAAACAGTGCGCGCCAGTCCGTAGGCTTCGTGAGCCGCAGCTCGTTCCTGGGAACGTATGTTCATGGCCTTTTGAAGCCAGAGCTGATCGATGCTGTCCAGACACCACTCGGCGCTCAGTTTTGAGGCACGAACAGGCTGATCACTCACCCGGACAGTCACGGGATTCGTATGTGAAGCGGCAAGAATCCGCAGAGCCACCCAGCTGCTGCGTTCGATCGGGACATCAAAAGAAACAGGGATCTCTGAACCGTCAGCAAGGATCTCCTGCTGGTCTGCTACCTGGCCATTGACAATGAGTTCAAGAGTCACATTGCGTGAGTCTCCGATACGGGCACGCTCCAGATGCCAGTAGGGTTTGGAGGTATACGGCAGATCCCGGATCGGAATCTGCTCGCGACCGTTCCGCAACATTTCATCCTTCAGAAATGTGTCCCAGTTCCCCGCTCCTCTGAACACGGTGCGAGGTTCGTCATCCAGCAGAGCCGCCACATTTGCAGTGACACGAACAGTTTCCGGTCCATTGAGCTCAACCGCACTTCGTTCTGCGTCACCGGACACAATACCGTTCACAGCAAAGTCCATCAGATGACTGGAACCGTCAGACACGTACGAACGACCGGCCTGCACACCGCGCACCCAGGCGGGATAGCTGACGCGGGAAGAATCCTCAATCCTGACATAGCTGCGTCCCAGCCCCACTCGTTCACCATAGATACAGGGAAAATCGGTCTCTCCACTGGCCTTAATGTCGAAACCACAATTCATCATGTGATACCAGACATTGAGTTCCCAGACGTAGGGAGTATCAACAGTAGAAAGAAAATCCACGGCATCATGTGCGGCATGCACCAGCGACTCCTGGGCACCGATCCCGTCCATCGGCGGCACCACGTAGTTGGGCAGTCGGGCCTCGGGAAAGACATCCAGACCCCATCCGGAATGCGCTGCACCTGTCACAGCCCCCTGCAGTTTTGCCCACTTAACTATGGGCAGCCCCCAACTCGGCCATTCGCTCTTGGCCGTGGTGCCCGGATAGTCGTCTTCAGTCAAACCCAGCAGGCACAGGTGACCGGTGTGATCACTTGGAAATTGCGAGACCTCTACGTCGTAACGAATCACGTTCGTCTTCGTGGAGACTTCATCAGCTGCGCCGCAGAAATTATTTTTTTGATGTTCCCAGCCAGGCCCCCACGTCAGCACGTTTCCGACGTTCAGACCTTCCCCCTCAATATGATGCAGCATGACCGGAGCTTCGACACCAATTGCCGGACTTTGATAGTGCATACATCCGGAGGCGTGAATGTGATGGTCACCCGAGATCCAGCCCCGGGCCTGCGGATTAACCCAGCGGGTCAACTGTAGTTCAATCGGGTGAACTTCTACCTCCGGCACATCCACACTTTTTCTTTCCCGGAGATATTCGGGTCCACGACCATAATCGATCTGATAACGCCCCGCCGGCAGCATCACATACTCACCGCTTGTCCGGTAAATCTGTTCCTGAAAGAAAAAATCGGGTGCTGTGCGCCGTGCGGGCAGTGGATAAAGCTGGCCCTTTTCATCCTGAATCACCAGTGACCCGGTTGTGGGTTGGCCATCGTGATCCCGGATATTGAAGATCACTTTGACAGCAGAATCACAGTGAAAAAGCACGTGCAAATCGTTGCGGAATCCAATGTCCTGCGATCCATGTCCCACATCGAACGCGAGATGCCCTTCGCGTTCACCGGCATCGCGACTGAACACGGTTACAATTCGATATTCAACAGGCAGTCCGCTCAGACGGGAGTTGAGAGGTCTCTTATCCAGCATCTCAACTTTCATCCAGCGTTCCTGCACTTCGACAGGAGTGATGGTTCCTTCCTGTGCGAAGTCCATTGTCGGCTGGTTGTTCCTGCTGGTCACTTCCAGTCTTGCCGTCACTCGGGCCTCATTACGCACACGAACAAGAAAGATACGCCACCCCTGCTGCTGCAGTCGGGAGTGGCATTCACCGGGCCCGACTTTGACACGGGCCTCCGGATTTATGTGCACGTCAACCAGTGTGTAAGCATTGAGAATTCGCTGAATCTGCCCGATAGTTTGCACATCATCGGACAACTCCATGGCTGCACGCAGGGCGCGAACGTCGGTTTCAGAAAGGGGGCTGCCGGCAAAGTCCAGAGCTTCGATCAGACGGCGTGTCTGGGACACCAGTGGCTGGCGATCGACTTCAGACACAATTTCAAGAGAATCCGATTCAGGTGATACGTCCTGCGGAACCGGATCTGTCGTCGTGATTTCCATTTTTTCCCGGAACGGTGCGGCCGATGTATCTGCGTTGTCCTGCCGGACCACGGGTGTTGACGTCGGCGAATCACACCCTGCGACACACAGCACCAGCCACAGAGGAATGGACATCCACGAAAGAGAACTCCATTCATCTTGATACGTCACCGTCATGACTCTGTCTTTCAGCAGCTAAACGAACTGGTGTTGTCATTGACTTGTGTGAAATCTGTAACAGAATCAAAACCGGAACCAACTCCAACGATAACAGATGCGGCAGTCTTCACAACAAACACGAATCGGGCAGAAACGCTGATTAACCCGGTTCCGGCGACTGATGACCTTTCCGGGTGACCGGGACCTTCCAACCATCGTCTGCTGAGCAGACAGACCACTGACAGGGCTGCACAAAATGCAATTCCAAATACGATTAAGAATCACTGCCGTTGTGATCGGCTGTATTTTTAGCCATTCGACCTCGTTCTGCGGACAACCGGAAAAGGACGAATTCTCCGTTCGGACTGTCAACACGACACAGTTGACCGTCAGGTTTACGAGTGATTTCGAACTCACCGGTGACGGGAACGCTGATGCCTGGACCAGGGCCAAGTGGATTGACCTGAACAAGCGACCCGGCGCCGGACACAACTATTCCACACGATTCAAAACGCTGTATTCCGAGACTGGAATCTACTTCCTTTTTGACGGAACAGATTCGCTCCTTACTGCCACAATGGAAGACGATTTCGCAGACCTGTATCTGGAAGATGTATTTGAAGTCTTTCTGTGGACCGACGAGTCGTATCCCGTCTACTTCGAATATGAAATATCACCTTTAAACAAAGAGTTGCCGATTCTGATTCCCAATTTCGGCGGACATTTCATGGGGTGGCGACCGTGGCGCTACGAAGGGGATCGCAAAACCCGAACAAAGATCAGTATCACCGGAGGTCCGGCGCAGTCCGGCTCACAGATTGAGAGATGGACCGCAGAAGTATTCATTCCCTATTCGTTACTGAATCCTTTAAAAAATGTCCCGCCAAAATCCGGAACGACGTGGCGGGGCAACGTGTACCGCATCGATTACGACAACAAAAAGATGACGCAGTGGGACTGGGCTCGTGTAGGCCCCAGCTTTCATGATTACAAACGATTTGGCACGTTTATTTTTGAGTGAATCGACGCCTGGATGGTTCGTGTAACGCAACTGGTGGATCAACGTGTGCCGGCAAATGGGAACCGGGGTTCTGTGATTATGGGCGGGAAGTCAAACCGGGAATTCACACTGCCGGCTGAAGTCCTCTCATTATCTGGTGGATGCAGGATCCTGCATCCACCAAAACACGTATTGCGGAATACTCGCATCACTGTTTGTGACTCCCGAGTCGTAGCCACTGCGCATCGATGTTCGTCAACGCCAGTGGCGTTCCTCACTGCAGAACGTCAACTCGACGCAGCATTGAAGGCTTTCGAACTGCCGGTCATGGGCCACCCGGCGTGCCGGTTCGAAGTGCCTGAATCCATCCCGCGGATTCACCGCGAGTGATTCCACGTCATGGCAGCTCACACATCATTCCGCTGTCGGAACGAAACGAGCCGACAGGGCGTTATTTTCGTTGTTACCCTGATCGTCATATCGATACGACTCTCAGGTGGGCAGCGAAGTTTGGACCGGTGACCAACGATCGCCACATGTCCGGCAATCGTCATCTGACGGCCCCGAATTACGCCCCCGGGCAACAGGCAAACGACGTCGTGGAATCACACCTGATACGAATCGGGTCGGAGAACAAACTTTGTAACAGGATCAGCGATTTCGAAACCGTCTGATCGCATCAGATGTCACTCCGGATTCGTCTGCGCGAATATCGTTGAGCCGCTGGCAGTTATTCAGATGCTGCAATCCTTGTTCCGTGACTGCCGTCTTTCCGATCCCCAGTGATCGAAGTTTGGTCAGTCCTGACAGTTGGGCCATCCCTGCATCGGTGATCTGTGTGCCGTTTAGATACAGCGTGCTGAGTTGAGAAATCGTTCCAAGACGCTTTAGAGCAGCGTCGGTAATTCCGGTGTTTGAGAGCCAGACACTGTTGAGCTTTGGAAATAAAGTCAGGTGGTCAACAGCCCTGTCCGTGACCGCCGTATTATCGAGAACCAGTTGCTGCAGTTGTGATAGTGGGATCAGAGACTTAATACCCTGACCAGTTATTCGAGTTTTCGCCAGCGATAAACTGGAGATGCTCGTCAGAGAGGTGAGGTATGCAACACCAGCGTCGGACAGCGGTGTTCCATCCAGATTCAGATACGTCAAACTTGTCAGTGAACGCAAATGGGCCACACCGTCGTCGGTTATCTGCTCACAGTCCTTAAGTGACAGTGTCCGCAGACGTTCCAGTTTCGACAGGTGTTCCAGCCCGGCATCGGTCATCCGGCCCGAATCCAGCTGGAGAGAGATCAGATTTCCGAATCGCCTGATAATCTCGAGCCCGTCATTCGACACCTCACACCCGTCCAGTCGCAAACGTTTGAGCTGACTCATGCTCTGAAGGTATTTAAGTCCGTCGGAGGACACCGGATAGCCGAAACCGTATCCGATTTTCAAATCTTCCATCCCGGTAAGTGCATCCAGATGCCGCAACCCCTCTTGTGTTCCATGACCAGAAAGACCAAGTTTTTTCAGTCTGGTAAGTGCAGCCAGATGTGATTGTCCTGAATTGCCGATGTTGGTGCCGAACAAGTTGACCTCTTCAAGCTCCGTGAGATTCTTTAAATGGCGTGCACCATCGTCGCTGACATCGTCACATAAACTGAGATCCAGTTTTCGAAGTGAGGTCAGCCCCGCCACGTGCCTGAGAGATTCGTCGGAAGTCGAAAACGAGGGCATGTCCAATTGAACGATCTGTTCCTGATCGTTCAATTGGAATTTCGCCCCGATTTTCTCCAGAGCCGATTTCCAGTCGCCGTTGTTTTCCTCGAGCGCCGGTCCAAGTTGGTCGGGTGAAGGAGCATCGAAGGAACCAGGCTCGGATTTGTGCCGTGGCAGGAAAGGCTTGTGATCTTTTTCCAGGTAAATCACTCGAATCGTGCGATTTTCGATACGAGAGATCTTTCCGAACGAAAGCTGTTTGGCCACCTCGTGTGGTTCACCGAGTGCTGAAGAGGTGAACGTCACGGAGTTTCCGCTTCCGCTGAAGACCCATTCAGCGGAATTCATCTTGAGGAGCAGCGACTTCAAGGCCTCTTCTATGAACTCTCGATCTGGTTTGCGATACACTCCAACAATCTCGATCTCAACACCGGCTGGATCTTTGGTCTCGACATCGGCTATCCCCTCGTCAGGAAGTGTTTCCGTAATTTGAGTTTTGTCAGCTAATTGTTGCCTTTCGGTATCACAGCTGATGAGAAGTAGCAGGACCGAAAGACAAGCAATGTATTGTCGTGTCATCATAACGGCTGCTCCTGTTTGTGTTGGCTTGTGTTTAACCGGCCCCGGGGGAACCTCGACGCGCAAAACACTCCGTCCCAATCATTTCCGAACCAGTCCTCAGTGTCCTTACCCGCACCCCGGCGTTGAACCAACCAGATCAGAACCACGCCTGCCGACAAAGTGGTACTCGAGAACAACGGCTTTGGCAGGTCACCGTGGCTGACGGGACAATTGGCTCCGTGTTCGCGGGAATCCTGCCACATACGGCACACATCATGACTCCCCCTAAAGGCAGAAACACGAGCGACTATGTTTGCGAAGTCGAATGACTGATCGACAACGACGCGCGGGCCATGTTTAAGTCCTGCGCGATAGAAGGTCCATGTCCGCGTACTCCCCGGCTAGGATATTATCTGGCTGATCTTCGGACAAACAATGAGGTAACTCAGGGCCTGCGGGCAAGGTACGAAGAGTCCCGCAGACCGACCTGTCGCTCACTAAGTGTATTCACTGCACAAACTCGTCCCTGCGACATGACGGCATGCCTCAAAGACCGACGACATGTCAAAAACGTCGCATCGACTCCGGCTCTTCCGGGTTCCACTGCAGGGCACCTTCCGGAAACACGGGCTCCAACAAACGTCACCGAATATTTGTGTTTTTAACGGTTTGCTGTTTCGAATAGTGAACCGCATTCGTGTCTGCGGACGCGCGGTGAGCTGCCGGACTAAAACACCGCAGCAACGGCAACACAGCCGGAATCGCGGTCACTGCCGTGACAACCCACGGCCCCGCTGCTTCGGATTCATGGTCCTGTCGGTAACTGAACGGCCTGTCCCACCTCAGCACTGCGTGCAACGGCTTCGGTGAATTCCATGTATCGTACACCTGTAGCAAAGTCAGTAAATTCGATTACCCCATTGCCACGAATCGCGTCGATAAACTCTTCTTCAACCCGCCAGCTCCCCTGTTTTTCTGCAGGAACAGAAATTTCCCGAAGCTCACTGTCACCTGCGCGCGCACCCAGCAACTGATCATCCGGGTTGCAGACACAATGCAGCGTTCCCTCACTGCCAAAGATCCGAATCTGCATGGGTGGTGCGTGATGCATTGCGCCGCTGAGATGATAGATTCCCCGGGCACCTCCAGGCAGTTCCGTCAGGACATGCACACTGTCCGGAGTGCTCACGTCAACGGAGTCACCAGTGGAAGCATCAGTCCGCTTTGACGTGTAGATCTGCGTCTGCGCGAGGACCCGGACCGGATCAGGAACCCAGCGAACCAGTGTTTCATGCAGAATCCCCATGGCAAGCATATTGAGACCGCTGAGTTCTTTCGACTGACGCCAGTGCAGGGGAGTCGTCGGATCCATGAGACTGTTGTTGCACCCCAGAACAACAACTTCCCGCAACTCACCTACATAACCGTCCTGAATCAATTCCTGAACAACCCGATGAACCTCAAGACCAAACGGACTGGGTACAATTTGAGTGACCAGCTCAGTATTCTTTTGACTGGCCTCAAACATGCGTCGAGCTTCATTGGCATCACGAGCCATTCGTGCTTCCACGAGGACATGTTTTCCGGCCTGTAGTGCCGCAATGGTGATCTCACAGTGCAGATAAGGCCAGGTGCCAATGACGACAGCATCGATATCGTCGTCGTTGACGAGTTCCTGCCACGTGTCGAACGTTCGGGGTATCCCGTACTCCCCGGCAGCCTGTTGAGTCGATTCCGGCCGACGGTTACAAACGCTGACAATCTCGACACTGTCGCACGCACGTAACCCAGGAACATGTCGCAAACGAGTGTTGGCCCCAAGCCCCACAATTCCCACGCGAATTGTTTTCATTATTCTGTCCTTCGGTACTGAATGTTGTAGTCAACTGTCGAGACCATAGTCTGGTGTCAAACGGTGCTCAGGTCAAAATGGTCGGTGCCCCGCGTTCAGCGCCGGACACACAACAGGTTCAATCACCTGTCGTTAAGGCTTGACGGCGGCACCGACCGCGAAATTGTAACCGGTGTGTCATAATAGACAGCGCACTGCCCGTCATCAGTTGCTTCGGCCGCAATCAGTGCATTAGCACTGCGGCCGGAAGAATACCAGCCGCCCTTTTCCATCAGAATGACATCCCGTCGCTGACGATCATCAAAATGCAACCGCACCTGCATTCGGCCACGTTTCGTTGTCAGTGTCACCTGGTCGCCGTCTGCAAAATCGGGAGCCGTCGATGGATGAACAACCGCAATTGCCGGTCCGATTTGCGTCTCGGCCGGCCATTGTGACGCCTGAGATTTTCCAGTCGACAATGCTGTCAGCTTCGGTCGGGACTCCATTGGACGGTTTGTCATGTCCGAATGCAGTTCATGGATCAGGTTGATGTTTCCCGTCGAAGTATTGAATTTTCGATCATCAAACAGTACGTCACTTGTGAACGGATTTCTGACAGCGCCCTTTCCAAAGTCGTCCATGGCGACTCCGGCTCCGCTGAGTTTCGTGAACAGTCGCCGTTTCCAGACCCCGGCATCCACATCGAAATCGTCCGAAATTCCCATGCGACGTGAAAGCTCCCGAAAGATTTCGTGATCACTCAGGACGCCTTCGGGTGGTTCCACAACCGGATTCACTTCGGCAAGATAATGATGACCGTACGATCCAATCAGATCGTCTTCCTCCAGAAAGGTGGTCGTTGGCAGCACCAGATCGGCGCAGCGGGCGGTGTCGGTCAGAAACGGATCCACCACAACCGTGAATTCACGCGTCCGCAGCGCTTCGGCCACCATCGCCGAATCCGGCAACATGGCGACCGGATTCGCGGCCCAGATCCAGGCCATTCGAACGGCCGGCTCACTGGCCGAAAGAATCCCACTGCCCAACATCGGTTCCGGAATAGTACGAGGCGCAGCATGCGGATTTGAAAAACTCAGATCAAACGCATCTCTGCGGACGAAGTAGAACGATGATCCGCCGCCGGCAATTCCGATATTTCCTGAAACAGCGGCCAAAGCATCAATTGCTCGAACAGTGGCAGCACCGTGTCTGCGTCTCTGCAGCCCCCATCCGATCATACTGCATGTGGGGCCGGCGGCATACGCCCGGGCCAGCGTCTCAAGTTCTTTCAAACTCAGGTCGGCAACGGCGGCCCACTCTTCGAGTGACTTTTTGTGTGTGAGTGTCCGAAATTCATGGACATTATCGCAATAGTCACTGATAGACGTATCAATAGCATTGTGTTCAAACAGCCAGCGGGCGATCCCCATGGCAATGGCCGCGTCAGAACCAGGTGCCGGCTGAACGTAATAGTCCGCAATGGATGTCGTTTGATGACAAACCGGGTCGATCAAAACAATTTTGGCCCCATTCGCACGGGCAGCTTTCAGTTCCGGAATCAAATGAATACTGCTCACAAAGACGTTCTTACCCCACAAAAATATGGTCTTCGACCTGTGAAAGTCGAGAACGTCACTGCTGTCGCATTTCCCAAAGTCCGTCCGTTGAGCAGCATCTCCGGCGCCCGCGCAAACGTCACCGCTCTTTATTGTGACCGGACCGAACCTCTCAAAGAAGTAGTCACCCACGTGTTTCATGATCCCCAGAGAACCACCACAGCGATACTGGAGAATTGACTCAGCTCCGGACTCCTGGCGGTAACGCAGCATTCGTTCGGCAATCATGTCAAAAGCGACATCCCAGGAAATCTCTTCGGGATCTGCACTTTTGGAACGGCGCAGCAGAGGCCGCTTCAGACGTTGGGGAGAGTTTTGTTGATCGGTGTAGCGAGTCGTACGCCCGCAGATATACCCCTGAGTCACCGGGTGATCCGGATCTCCCTGCAGACGAACGACCCTTCCATCATCAACGGTCACGATCAGTCCGCACGCATCCGGACAGTCACGGGGACACGCGGTCTTTTTCTGAATCGTATTTTGCATCTTGGCAGATTAATGCTACTGATACGGCTGTGAAAGCCGCTGCGGAATGTGCACTGTCAATTTATTCGATTGACTGATTCAGGCACCGCCCCACTCCCTCAGTCAACAACCAAAACTTTTATGACCACACCATCCAGCGATGACGAACCACGCCGCAGGTACTGGACTGAGCAACTGGAGGCCGGGTATGAGCTGGTTCAGCAGCTGATCTCGTTTCCTGTCATTGAATGCGGGGAAGGATTCGGCTGTCTCCGTGCCGCCGCCCAATCAGCCGACGTCGAAATGTGGTTTGCTGAATCTCAGATCGGAAGAAATCTGGGTCGCGTCTTTTCAATCCGGAAATCTTTGGTGGAGGATGTGATTGCCATTGGTCAGGAAATGAATCGTCGAGGTTGGGTCCTGAAAATAGAAGATGGTTATCGGACCCTGGAAATGCAGACCGTGCTGGGCCGCGTCCCTCAGGTTTTCGATGCCATTCTGCAAAAGTGTATCTGGGAGTGCCGCGGTGAGATTCCGTCCGTCGAATTCGTATTTCGTCGGGCAATGGTGCTGACGGCCAACATTCCCAAAACCGGAACCCACTTATCGGGTTCGGCCATCGATATTTCAGTCTTTGAAAGAGATAACGGTCGTGAGGTGTGGCGAGGAGGCCCCTATCCGGAGATGAGCGAACTCACCCCCATGCGTTCGCCGTTTGTCACCGATTCGGAACTAAAAACTCGTCTAACAATTACTGCAATCATGGAATCCCGCGGATTCATGCACTACCCGTTTGAATACTGGCACTACAACAAAGGAGATGCCGCTGCCCATATCCTGACCGGCAATTCCCGGCCTGCCCGCTACGGCCCTGTTAACTGGGATCCGAACACAAACACAGTCACCGCGGTCTCCGATCCAATGCAGCCCCTGCATCCCCTCGCTGCCATCGATGTCGAAATCAAAGCGGCGATGGATCGTTTAAATTGACGATCCATTGAGATCACGAACTCCGTATCCGGCCGGCACTTTTGATACCGAATCGATCGGGACACACTTCGACCTTCCGGATTGCCAGAGCACGTTGCAACTGTTCGGCAGTGGTTCATCCGGTCAGACCAATACTCGTTTTCTGCATCGCCCGCCGCTCAACAGGGGCAGGTGATGCACCTCGGGACAATCGAGCGGTATGACTTTTGAACGACCGTGCAGCTGCAGTCAGACCAGACGAGAATTCCGCCCAGACGACAGTGCTTCGGGCCCACCCGCTGCTTAGCTTTCGTTTCCGCGCCCCGCGGCAGCCCCGACACACGTTTGGCGCAACACGCTTTCCGGTTAGGATGGACAGATCAAAGAGCCAACGACTTCCCTATCGGCTGGACAGACTAATGAAAACCTTCAAAGAACTTTGTACGTATTTTCAGGACATCGGCGCAAACGACGTTGCACATACTTCCAAGGGGTATCTTGCCCATGCCATCGGTGTCTACAACGATCTTAAGAAATGGGGCTGGAATGAAGAGCTGGCAAATACCGGACTGTTTCATTCCATTTACGGGACTCAGTTATTTCAGGGATTTGCGCTTCCCGTGGAAAAACGCGACGAAATCCGCGAACTGATCGGTGAGCAGGCAGAATTTGTGTCTTATCTGAACTGCGCGATGGACCGCCCCCATTTTGACCAGGAGGTGCTAAAATCGGCAGGACCTTATCAGATTCTTGATCGATTCTCCGATCAGCTGATCGACGTCACGGATGAAGATTTCAACCTGCTGTGCACACTGCATCTGTGTGACTGGCTCGAACAGGTTGCCCGTTCGAACGGATGGGACTATCGTCGCAAAGCACTTCGCCAACTGGCTGAAAGAGAAGGCGGAATTGGCCTGCGGCAATATGACGCTGTGTTCGCTGACGCACCGGAGCAGACGTGGTTTGATGAGTACGCGTATCCGGCTGATGTTTGAGATGACTGGTATTGAAGTTACCCGCAAATCTGCCAGTTCCCGAAAGTTGAAGAACAGATTTTCAGCTCGCGCGACCCTACTGAAAACCAAACGAACTTCACAGCGAGACAGCTGCAATGCTCGTTTTCGGAGCTGGCACAGCGACATCTCCGGTAACGCGGTCCCCAACCGTGATCCGTAAACGGAGGTTGAACGTCAATGACTTTCGGAGTCCTAATGTAATGACCCAGACCGGCACTGTTTTCTCTGACATTGGGTATCTGAAACATGAATTGCCCCGGCAAAGCTCCGCTTGCTGTATTCAGCCGATCCCTGCACGTGCATACCTGTGCCGACAAAACAGCCCGACGCTCAAAAACATGACGGTCCACGAAACGTTTCACAGCTGCGGTGGTGGCGCAGAATACTGATGGTCTGTCGTTCGGGCCCGAATGGAATCATCTGCCGTCGGCCCCCGCAACGAAGTGTAAAAATCATGATGATTGTCAAATGAGCGACCAATGCGATTCAAACCGCCGAGCCAGACCGCAGAATTTCGTCTTTCGACAGGACATTGCAGTATACGGGTTGGCGACTTGCTGACAGCAGGTTACACTGGTGTGCTGTTTTTCTGAGTCCGGCGTATTATTAATACTGCGCTGTTTACTTTCAAACACTGGAGGCTTTTGGGTGGTTAAGCTGCGTTTGCGCGACAATGAAAATGTAAATGATGCTGTTAAGCGGTTTCGGAAGCTGGTTGAACACGCCGGAATCAAGAAGGAAATGCGCAAGCGCGAATTCTTCGAAAAGCCCAGTGATGAGGCCCGCCGTAATCGTCGTCGCGCACAAATGCGTGCTCGAAGAGCTCAGACGCAGCCTGTGATCGGTCGTTGATCGGAGCTTGCCACCTAAGTCAGGATCAGAAAACTCCGACCGGCAGATGCCCGTTCTAAATGGGTAAACTCCGATTGTGTATTCCGGCTGCTGATTCGTTTTAACGAAATCAGTCACAGCTCTCCTGCTGGTCAGACGAAAATCAACACAACCAATGTGCACCAAATCTGGTAACCGTGACGGGAGTCAGGGCGTGGTTCGAACACTTCCCTCGTCTACCTTCCACCAGTTTGCAATTTTTTCGGCCAGTCCGGCTACGAGTTGTGGATGATCAGCAGCGACGTTGTTTTCTTCATGCGGATCAGCATGAAGATCGAACAGTTCCGGACCGCGGGCAGTCTGTTCATGAACCGCCCGGTAGCGAGTCACTTTCCCGTCGTACCTGAGGATCAATTTCCACCTGTTCTGAATGACCCAGCGATAGAGGAGGGTCTCCTGCAGGTTACCCGGATCGACAATATCGTGAGCAAATCCCTCTCCAAAGATCTTATCACGCTTCAGTAGTTGTGATTCGGTAACGAGAGGCAACAGACTGATTCCTGACATTGACGGAAGGGTTTCCATACCGGCAGCGGCCAGCATAGTCGGGACCAGGTCGAGACTGCTCACCAATTCAGGACGTTCAGCAGGTTCGATCATGCCAGGCCAGCACAGCATCACCGGTGTACGGATTCCGCCCTCATTCGGTGACTGTTTCGACCTGGGTGCAAAGTGGGTTTTCCATCCATCCGGAACGTGTGTATGTGGAGTTCGCTGAATCCAGCCGTTGTCGGTGACGTAAATGATCAATGTGCGTTCTGTGATTCCCTGAAGCTGAATATGATCAACCAGTTCGCCACAGGTTTCATCAAACCATTCGCACATGGCGAAATACCTGGACAGCTCGATCGGACGATTCGAAGCACGATATTTTTCCAGAAATCGCTCGGGTGGATTGTGTGGTTCATGGGGAAGAAACGGTGCATACCAGACAAAAAACGGAGTTTGTTCTGCCACCGATTCATCAATAAAATCCAGTACCGGCGAGAGTCCCTGCCGCCCGATTTCCAGTCCATCATCACCATGCCGCCCGCCGGGCCGGGGAAATCCACGCGTCATTCCGTGAGTAAAACCGCCCCGACGAAAGTTGCCTTCCCACCATTTCCCGCTTTGATGACTGCGATATCCGGATTCTCTGAGCAATCGGGGTAATGTTGGAACGCGATCGATTTTGGAAATCAGGTCCGCTCGTAACTGATTGAACTCCTTCGGAGTCGCGGACTGCAGGCGGACCGGGTCGTTACCGGTAATCCCGTGGCGATGGGCATACAGTCCCGTCGCCAGTGTTGCCAGAGAAGGCCTGCACAATGCAGTGGGAACATAGCCTCGTCGAAACAACGCACTGCGTGATGCCAACCGATCCAGATGCGGAGTACGGATCGTGGGGTGCCCCATAAATCCATAGTCCGTCCATGCCTGGTCATCGCTGATGATCAACACGATATTTGGTGGCGTTGCACTGACCGATCCCGAAACAGGCACAGTCATAAAACTACACAGCAACAAGGGAACGACATAGCTCATTATTCATAACTCCAGCAGCAGACTCTCAACAAACCGCCTTTTGAAGAACAAACCCCACGGTGTCGATCTATCGCCCCATACCGCCGAGCCGGATGACGGATGTCGAGACCCGTGCAGACCCGTCACACGGTTGAAAAATCACCTGTGAATCACTGAACCCGATCGATATGCCGGCTAATACCGACCTTTTCCCGGTACGGGGATCCCTGCCGAAACCCACCTGGCTGTTGTTTCCGAACAGCATCGCCGAAATCCCTTCACAATTCCTGCCTGCCACAGATTGCAGCCTGATTTGAGACCACTACGATTCGACATCCAGGATCGAAGGAAAGCAGACTGAAAATATCAGCACAACGTGTGTTCGGGGACACCAACCAATGACCGTAAGAACTCGTTTCGCCCCAAGTCCTACAGGTTACATGCACATCGGCGGCATGAGAACCGCTCTGTTCAACTGGCTCTGGGCACGCCGCAATAATGGTCAGTTCATCCTGCGGATCGACGACACAGATCAGCAACGAAACGTTGAAGAAGCACTGGGACCGATTCTGGAAGCTTTTCGCTGGCTGGGGCTGGACTGGGATGAGGGTCCGGAAACGGGCGGTGACTGTGGGCCGTACTTTCAGTCTCAACGACGTGAACAGTATGACGCGGCTAAAAACAAGCTGCTGGCAACTCAAAATGCATATCTGGATTTTGAATCACCGGACGCAACCCGACAGCAGCGTGAGACTGCTGAACGCGAGAAAAGGCAGTATGTCAGCAGTCGGGCTTCACTGAATCTCTCAGCCGAAGAAATCCAGGCACGCCAAACTGCCGGAGATCCACATGTTGTGCGATTTCTGGTGCCCAGAAACAGAACGGTAAGTATCAAGGATCTTGTTCGTGGTGAAGTGGAATGGGACTGCTCACTAATGGTTGATCCTGTGATTGCCAGAAATGACGGCAGTCCGCTATACAATTTTGCCACCGTTGTCGACGACGCAGCCATGAACATCAGCCATGTCATTCGTGCTGAAGAACATCTGTCCAATACCCCATTCCAGGTTCTGATCCACGAGGCGTTCGGCAACACCACACCGGTTTTTGCTCACATTCCATTTGTTGCAGCACCGGCATCGAAAAAGAAACTGAGTAAGCGTGATGTCGGAAAGTACCGTCAGCAAAAGGAATTTCGCAGGCTTTTCGAACTCGGAGATCAGGTCCTGACACGCATTGACCGCGACGCAGGTGAAGACGGATTGTCCCCGGTGATGGTCGCCTTTTACCGAGAAGTTGGTTTTCTGGCATCCGGCCTGCTGAATGCTTTAGTGCGGCTGGGCTGGTCTCTCGACGACGAAACTGAAATCTTCTCGACCGCTGAGATGCAGAATCACTTCAGCCTGCACAGAGTCGTCAGAGGTTCGGCCGGCCTGGACCCGGACAAGCTGATGAGTTACCAGACACACTGGATGTCAGCACTGTCAGAGGAGGAACGTCTGCGGGGGTGTCTGAGATTTCTGGAAAAGGCGGAATTGATTCAGCCGGATGCTGACGAAAATACGCGGGAACGCGTCAGACGTGTGATGGAGTTGGCAGGCGATCGCATACGCGTTTTTGGAGATATCCTTTCACTCGATGAATTCTTTGTTGAAGACGACCAACTGAAATTCGACGAGAGGAACTTCCAAAAACGCGTTGTGGCCCGGGAACAGACGACTGACCTGCTCAGAAAGCTGCGTAACGAGTTCTCTGCCGGTACACCTTTCCTCAGGGCATCCCTCCACGATCTGGTCCAGGAATTCGTAAAGACACAGGAAATCGGTTTTGGTGCCATCGCAGCGCCGCTGCGTCTGTGTGTTACCGGAAAAGGGCAGGGCGCAGATCTGTTTGGAACACTGGAACTACTGGGTCAGGCAGCCTGTCTGCATCGAATTGACCGGGCGATTGGAATCGCAGAAGCAATGCGTTCTGAGTGATGGTTCGTCAGGATCATCAACCCGAATTTCTCTCCGACAGCAACGTGCTATCATTCGCACTGTGATTTTTTTTAACGACCGGGGTCAAAAACATGTCGACAGTGCTGGTCACTGGTGGTGCCGGTTTTCTGGGAAGTCACCTCTGCGATCGCCTCATCGAACGTGGCGATGAAGTCATCTGCCTGGACAATTTCTTTACGGGCAAACGGCGAAACATTCGGCACCTCATCGGTCACCCCGATTTTGAGGTCATCCGACACGATATTGTGCACCCGGTTTTCCTGGAAGTGGACCGTATTTTCAATCTGGCATGTCCCGCGTCTCCGGAGGCCTATCAATTCAACCCAATTAAGACGATCAAAACGTCCACGGTCGGAATGGTCAATATCATGGGACTGGCCAAACGATGTCAGGCCCGTGTGCTGCATGCTTCGACATCGGAGGTTTATGGTGATCCTCAGATCCACCCTCAAACGGAAGAGTACTGGGGACACGTGAATCCGATCGGACCCCGCAGCTGTTATGACGAAGGGAAACGAATTGCGGAGTCTCTGCTGATGAATTATCACCAGTCACACGGCACAGAAATCCGCATCGTTCGGATCTTCAATACTTACGGCCCCCGCATGGATCCGAATGACGGACGCGTCATTTCCAATTTCATCCGGCAGGCGTTAGTCGGGGATGATGTCACCATTTACGGAGATGGGAAGCAGACCCGTTCATTCTGTTATTGTGATGATCTGATTGAAGGCATGCTGCGTATGATGGATCAGGATCAGCATATCGGCCCGGTTAACATTGGTAACCCGATCGAAAACACAATGCTCGAACTGGCACAGGCCGTCATTGCTGCTACCGGCAGTTCGTCAAAGATCACGCACCATCCACTTCCCGAAGACGACCCACAACAACGTTGTCCAGACATTGGTCGAGCTCAAAGATGGCTGGACTGGCAACCTGGTGTGTCACTCAGCGACGGTCTTGAGCGGACAATTGGCTGGCACAAAAACCTGATCAAATCTCCCTGAACCGACCAGTTTCCGTATTTCCGTATACAGTTCGCCCTAATCTGTGCGTATACCCATGGAACACCAGTTGATCGCTGTTGAATCGTTTCATTGGAGCCCCTCAAAAAATGTCGAAGATTCTGGTCACCGGAGCCGCAGGATTCATTGGAATGCACACGTCCCGTGTATTGCTCGAACGGGGCGATACCGTTGTTGGACTCGACAACCTTAACGATTATTACTCAGTACAGCTCAAGAAGGATCGGCTGGAACTGTTGTCACCGAACCCGAATTTCATATTCACTGAAGCTGCTGTGGAAGACCGGGATGCGATGAGTCGCATCTTTGCAGAACATCAGTTCGACACGGTGATCCATCTGGCTGCCCAGGCGGGTGTGCGTTACTCGCTGGAGAATCCGCATGCTTATGTGGATTCTAATCTGGTTGGTTTTGTGAATATCCTTGAAGAATGCCGTCGGCACAACACCGGTCATCTGGTCTATGCATCTTCCAGTTCCGTCTACGGAGCCAACCCCGGTATTCCATTTCGGGTAAGCGATCGAGTAGATCATCCGCTGAGTTTGTACGCTGCCACAAAAAAATCCAACGAACTCATGGCCCACTGCTACAGTCACCTGTTTGGCCTGCCGGCGACCGGTCTGCGGTTCTTCACGGTCTATGGCCCATGGGGCCGTCCGGACATGGCACTTTGGCTGTTTACTGAGGCGATCACTAACGGCCGTCCGATCAACGTGTTCAATCATGGTAAAATGAAGCGTGATTTCACCTTTGTGGATGACATTGTTGAAGGAGTGGTGCGAATCAGTGATCAGGTTCCGGAACCGGATTCAGACAGCGACTCGTCAGCCCCCTATCGTGTTTACAACATCGGAAACAATCAGCCCGTCGAATTGATGCGGCTGATCAGCTGTGTAGAAGACTGCCTGGGGATTGAGGCCGAAAAAATCATGCTACCCATGCAGCCCGGGGATGTGACAGCGACATTCGCTGATGTGGATAGCCTGCAGGAAGCCGTTGGGTTCCGTCCTTCAACCGCGATTGAAACGGGCGTACGGCGGTTTGTTGAATGGTACCGCGAATATCACCAGGCATAGTCAGGTACGGATATATGGTTCTTCCCCGGACGCAAGAACCGGAAGTGATGGACTCCAGGCAGGAAGCCCAGGAATATGACAGCATGGACCACACTGATGTGAATCAGCGGTTCGTAAATGACTACCTGGCCTATGCCTGCCCCGACGTTGATCAATCCGGAAAAAATGCCGGGCTCATGATTCTGGATCTGGGAACAGGCACGGCGCAGATCCCGATCCATCTCAGCAATCGGCTTACAATTCGTCACACGGTGATGGCCTGCGACCTGTCACCGCGAATGCTGGAAATCGCCCGACGAAACATAGATAAAGCGGGGTGTTTTCACGCAGTGATTCCGATGTTGTGTAATGCCAGACGATTGCCCGTTCCTGATGACTCCTGTCAACAGTTAATTTCCAACAGCATTATCCACCACATTCCGCAACCCGCTGATGTTTTTTCAGAACTCCGTCGGGTTGCTGCTCCGGGTGCCGTTGTTTTCTTTCGGGACCTGCTGCGACCGGGCACAGCAGCAGAGGCTGATCGACTGGTGAACGATTACGCCGGAGCAGCCACACAACACCAGCAGCAGATGTTCAGGGACTCGCTGCATGCTGCACTGACCGTTCCGGAAGTCCGCACAATCCTGCTGCAAACCGGACTTGACCCGAACTGGGTACGTCAATCATCTGATCGACACTGGACGATTGCCGGAAAGATGTCGGTCGTGTAAGCGTTCTGCTGTTCAGAAACCAACCCGGTAAAACCCGGCATCATTGAGTCCTCTCCGTCTCCGGAAGTTGCCGACATCGGTACACTGCACTTACTATCAAGTATTGAGCAATGAGGTTTGCATTTCCGGCATCAACTGCAGCATGATTGTTAAGGTGAATATCTGTCCCGCCTTTTTCCGCGTACACACACACAGAATTTTCGAAAAACTTTGCGAACACAACCACTCGTCATTTCCGGGCTGATCATCGCTGCCACGATTCAGACAATTATCGTCGTCAGTCCGGCAATTCCACTCGGAATCCCCGGCGAATGGGTCTGGCGTCGGCATGAACTTCCGGAACAGCTGGTTTCTGCAGTCTCGCAGTTTTCCCCGGCAGTATTGGGGATCTCGGTTCTGCTGTTCGTGGCTTTCCTCGGTAATCGTCACCTGTTTGGGTACCAGACGCAGTCCCGCAGTGACAGAAATTTTCAGCAACACGGTCCGTCCTGTTCAGTCACAGGACTCCTGTTGTTCGCGCTGGTGTTCGGTACATGGGTCTGGCTCAAAACCGTGGAACGTTGTGCCCCGGCCCCCCACCGCAACCTGAAATCCCTGTGGGTGCTGTATGACCCGGCCTCATCCGGTTATTTTTACGAAGCGAATTTCAGGATCCGTTCAACACCGGAATTCCTGGCGTCCTACACCGAACGCATTCAGGGCGAAGTTCTGCACATGGGAACTCATCCCCCGGGACTCTTCCTGCTGAACCGATGGATCATCCAGTTCTGCCGCGTTTCACCTGGTATTGCAGAACGAATCCGGCCATGGATCAGCCGTGATGATGCCGAAGTATTTCGCAGCACTGAGACCTCGACCTACCTGGCGCGGGAAAACCGGATACTCGACAACGCGGAATTTGTGGCATTGTTCTTAACTTCCGAGCTGACAACGCTTGCGACAGCGTTGACAGTGATCCCCCTGTATTTTCTCATTCGACACTGTTTCGACGCACTGGTCGCCTGGCGTACCGCCTGTCTTTGGGCCACGCTCCCGTGTCTGGTGGTGTTCCTGCCAAAATCGGATGTCCTGTATGCGATGACAGCCCTGTCGGCCATGAGCCTGGGAGTCACTTCACTGTCATCGCATGCAAAGTTACCGTACCGTCTTATGTCTGCGGTTCTCGGCGGACTGATTCTCTGGTTCGGACTCATGCTCAGTCTGGCTCATTTACCGGTTGCCGCCCTGCTTGGTGTGTTGTTCGTTATCCGGTCACTCCGGCAACTTGCCGACAAACAACCAGAGCCCCAAACGGAATTGTCTGTTAACACACTGGCCATAACAGTCCTCGCCGGAACCGCGGTCGCGGCTACAGCTGCATTCACTGTTGCCATGGACTGTAATCTGCTGACGGTATGGAAGACAAATCTGCTAAATCACAGCGGCTTCTACGACCAGTATACTCGCACCGCCTGGAAATGGATGATCGTCAACCCGTTTGAACTGGGGATGGCTGCAGGACTGCCACTTACACTGGCTGCTCTGACCGGATTTGGAATGGGCTGTATCCACACGGACGTCCGTCAGCAGTCCCGCACACTGCCCATCGATCTATCTGTAGCCGTTGTGATCACGATCGGCGCACTCTGGCTGTCAGCACGCAACAGTGGTGAAGCGGCTCGCCTGTGGTGCTTTCTCACTCCATGGCTGCTGATTCCCGCAGCTCATTTGTTTCAGGCAGAATTAAAAAATGACGGAACCGGCGGCCGGCCAGTCATCTGGTGGTCGCTGATGCTGACTCAAATGTTTGTTTGTATTCTGACGTCCGGCCGAGTATCGGGTTTCTCTTTTTAAGATACCCTTCCAATCAAAACCGCAACGACAACCTGAGGATGACATGGCTGTTGATATCGACAAACTTCAAGTCCCTGAAGTGTTGATTGCGCAGGCACTGACAGAAGATCTTCAGGAATCAGGTGACCTCACCAGCGAGGCCACTATTCCTGCATCGTCCACAGCAACGGTCAATGTTGTGTCTCGCGAATTCGGCACACTCAGCGGCTCTGTGCTCATCGGACCAATCTACACGGCACTGGCCGAACGAATAACGTTACCCTCCTGTCATATTCAGCTTTTCATGGAAGAGGGAGATCAACTCGAACCGAATTCAGTGATTGGAAGCGTGACCGGACCGATTCACGCGTTGCTGGCCGGTGAAAGAACGGTACTAAATTTCCTGACTCACCTGAGTGGCATCGCGAGTTTGACAGCGAAATTCGTCGAACTGGTTCGAGGCAGTTCTGCAGACGTCCTGGACACACGAAAGACACTGCCCGGTTACCGATCCCTGCAAAAATACGCTGTGCGCTGTGGCGGAGGATTAAACCACCGCATGGGGCTTTACGACGGTATCCTTATTAAAGATAACCATCTGGCCGCCCGAGGTGACCACAGCCCCGGTGAAACTGTCACGGCAGCACGCAAATTTCTTTCCTGTGGAAACCTGAACCTCCCGGTGGAGGTAGAAGTCGATTCACTTGATCAGCTTCGCGATGTGCTGACGGTCAGTCCGGACATCGTTTTACTCGACAATATGAAAACATCTGAATTGCAGCAGGCGGTCTCAATTCGCGATGCAGTGTCACCACCGACACTGCTTGAGGCATCCGGCGGGGTTACTCTTCAGAACATTGGCTGTATCGCCGGAACAGGTGTCGACCGAATCAGTATTGGGTGCCTTACGCATTCTGCACCGGCACTGGACATTGGCTACGACTGGCCTGAGACAGAATTGAGAATCGACCAGTGAACTGCTCACGACGAACATTCCTGACAACATGCACAGGCGGAACCGCGGGTCTGGCAGCAGCTACGAGTGCCGTTTTTGCAACCGATCCACCAAAGCGAATAACCGATTCACAAATAAAGCTGAGTCTCGCCGCATATAGTTTTGATCGGCTGATGGTTCGGCGAGGAACTCCCGAACAGCTGGCAAAGGCGCAGATGACTCTGGAAACATTCATTGATTTCGCCGCGTCTCAGGGATTGGGAGCGGTGGAATTGACCGGTTACTACTTCCCGCAGATTGTCACCGAAGAATATCTGATCAGTCTCAAACAACGGACACATCGACTGGGGCTTTCAATTTCAGGAACCGCAATCGGCAATGATTTTTGTCTGCCGGACGGGTCCGCCAGAGAGGCTCAGCTCAAAGCGTGCCGTGAATGGATTGACTACGCGGCAATTATGGGTGCCCCCGTGATTCGTATTTTTGCCGGAAAAGTGCCTGCCGGTGACTCAGAAGAAGCAGCCATTGCCCGCTGTGCGTCCGGCATCAATGCGTCGCTCCGCCATGCTGCAAATCGTGGTGTGTTTCTGGCCCTGGAGAACCACGGAGGGATTACCGCAACGTCTCAGCAGATGCTGAAAATCATCGAGCGTATTGACAATTCTGCATGGTTCGGAGTGAATCTTGACAGCGGCAATTTTCATACGAAAGATCCCTGGTCCGATCTTGAAGCGATTGCACCTTATGCCGTGAATGCACAGATCAAGGTCATGATTTCATCAAACGGACAAAAAGTCCCGACAGACATTGACAGAGTTATCCGAATTCTTCGAAACGCCGGTTATCGCGGCTATGCTGCACTGGAGTACGAAGAGAACGAAGATCCATTTAAAGCAATTCCCCGGCATTTACAGACGTTAAGCAATGCGGTCGCCACATGACGGAATCGGGGCTGTCCCGAATGAATACGATTCATCGACGGACGTCATGCCTTTCACTCCGGGCCATCTCGTCCCCTGTTTGCGCCGGGACGGATTTGGTCTACCGTTTCGCCCCGGACAACTGAACAGCCTCAATCAGCAATGACCTGCGGAACCGGATGCCGCTGCAACAATTCACTCGGTCACCGGTTTCGTGAACATTGCACAAATCGCATTCTTTGTGGCCATCCGATATTGCCGATGCTTTGCACACTCACGTTTCACACTCCGCAGGAACGACACACGGGTACACGATGCAACGTAATACCGGCAGTAATGGTTTTTCCTGTACTCAGTGATTTTCATGTTTCAGCCAAGCGGCGTATCGGTACATGAACGCAGTTGTGATTTCGACTTTTGATCACAGAAGTCACCCGGGGACCCACCCTGACAGTACCAACCTACAAGAAACCTGAAAATGATCGTTTATTTCAATGCATCCGTCTGAATTGTTCCGACTCCCGGACACTGCCGACGGGGTTAACTTTACATCTGAAAAGAGGTGTTTTGTGAGAAGTTGAAAGAGACAACGCATCTGAAAATGAACTGGTGATATGATCAAAGACTGCTACTCATTTCGAAACACAATCCGCCACTGGCCCACAGAACCGACCGGAGCACATTGAAACCGTGACAAAGCAACAGACGGCAATGTGTTATCAGCCAGGCAATTCTGCGGGAATCATAAAAACAGCAACCTGGCATTTTATTCGTGGATGAACCTTTGACACCTCAGGATCCCAGTCACCGCACTCCACTGAGTGCCGGTCTTGTCGCGCAGGTACTGATCGCTGTGGGATGTCTGCTGGGCGGATTTATTCTCCCGGACTACCTGTCGGATTTCCAGGGTGTGACACAGTTGCTGCTCTATGTCTGCGGTGCAGTTTCTGCGGTGACAGCAGTTGTCAATGCGGTATTCGGTCGCGTGATCTCGCAAATGATGACCCGGATGGGACTGCGTTCGCGAGTCGTGATTCCCAGGGAGGGACTCGGCCATCTGGGCATAATGCTTCTTCTGGCCCTGGGAGGGCTGATCGGCCACTCAAACATGTTACTGTTCATCTTCGGCCTGATGGCCGGGCCGTGGGTTCTCAACGGCTGGTTTGTTTATATGAGCCTGCGTCGAATTCAAGTCGAACGTCGTTCCCATGATCGGATCATGGCAGGGACGCCCGTAACAGTCGACATCTCGGTCACTAACCGGAAGCCATGGCTGACATCACATTTGATTGATGTTCGTGACGAAATTTCCGTCCCTACGCCGACAGGCACACAGGTATTGGGCGCGGGTCTTGTGACGATTTTGCGACTGCCACCGGGAGAACAGAGAACCGGACAGTATCACGTTACATTTCAGAAACGCGGTCTTTATCAGCTGGGTCCCATCCGGGTTAGCTCGCGATTTCCACTTGGTATCGGTGAACGCGGTCAGATCATTCCCGAAACCGAAACGATTCTGATTCGGCCTCGAATACGACGACTCAGGACAGCGTGGACAAGTTTTAAAGACGATCAGAACGAAGCAAGTCAAATTCAGTCGCTGCGCAGCGGCGCCTTTGATGATGAATTCCACCGAATTCGTGAATTTCGTTCGGGCGATAATCCGAGATCCATTCACTGGCGTTCAACTGCCCGTCGTAATCGGCTTATGATTCAGGAGTTCCATCAGAATCGTGAATCTGATCTCTTCATTCTGCTGGATCTTTGCAGTCATGATGATTTTTCCGATGATGAAGTCGAGCTGGCAGTGTCCGTCACAGCATCGCTGTGCGTCGCACGAACTCACAGTGGATCGGCCGGCCGGTCGTCCCTGGCAATCACCGGGCGAACACCTGCGTTTGTGTGTGACTCTCAGGGCACTCGTTTTGCAAATGAAGCACTGGATGTGCTGGCGTCGTGTCAGCCGGCGGAATCTCCATCCCTGAAATCGGCAATACAAAGCCTTGCGGACGCCGGAGCACTTCAGCGATATCACGGCATCACCATCACGTCGCGCCCTGAATACTGTCGACTCGCGATCACTCAAATCTGCACGGATCTGGTGCCCGAGTCTCCGGATGTCATGAAACAGATGATCATCATTCCGGCAACAACACAGTCACTCAACACGGTGATTACGCCGGATGTCACCACCGAAACACAGAACACGATGCTGCAGCCCTGAATGCCGATGGGAATAGCAAATGAATTCCTACAGAGAGATCAGATATTGCTTTCTGACCGCAATAACACTGACGGTGTGCGGTGCTTCCGTTGTTCTGTTACTGGCAGAAGGAGCCTGGTTTCCTGTCGGTCTGACACCTATCTTTGCTCTGGGAGCTCTGTGGCTCAATGAGTGGAAACAATGGCTCGTTCTGCCCACACTCGCTGCAAGTTTCTGCGGACTGGCAGCACTGTGTACTGCGAGTGCTGAACTGATACTGAACACTCAGGAGACCCGTCTTATTTGCGGGGCACATTTGAGTGTCTATCTGACATGGGTCGTTCTGTTTATGCGCAAGCAGAACCGGCAATACTGGTGGCTGATGGCCCTCAGTGTCGTACAGCTGGCGATATCCTGTGTATACACCAAGGCTCCCTATCTGGGCATGTCCCTCGTCGGCATGAAGTTGATTATGGTGTGGACGCTCGCCGTGTTTACACTCCTGCGTCTCAAGACACGCACGGAATCGAAACAGGATTTCCTCGAATCTGCGACACAGCCGCCGTCGTACGACTCAACTGTTGTCGTACGACACGGAATTCAGGCAGATGTCGGCATCCGGTGGATTGGGACACGCTTCAGGCTGATGCTTCTGACAATGTGTCTGGCCTCGCTGTTGATGTCGGGTGTTGTGTTCGCTGTATTCCCTCGTGTATTCATTGGAACCCCTGCGTTTCTAAATAACCTGTCCATCTCGAATAATGGCGTCGTCCAGCGAACGGGTTTTCGTGAGCAGGTAAAACTTGGTGAATTCGGTTCTCTGTTAAAGAGCGAGGAACGTGTCCTCCAGGTAACAGCTGTTAACCCGACAACGGGAAATCAACTCACAATGCAGGAGGTTGCTGATTATCTGGAGATGGATGAACTCATGTTTCGAGGAAACGCGATGGGCTGGTATGCTGAAGGAACATGGAATCGAGGACTCACCGCCAACAATTATTCGTCTGAATTTATCCGCCAGCAACTGGAGGACAACACTTCGCCAATTGACTGCGTTCGTCTCGAAATTACTCAGGAAACCCCGGTAGGAACATTTGCTTTTGTGCCCACTCCTGTCGTAAGTGCCCGACTTCTCAATACCCGCGGCAGACTTAAACAGCGAAGTCTCACTGAGTCTCTGACCTTTGAGCTGCATGGACATTTCACGCCCCGCGACGGGACCTCATCAACAGACATCAACTCGAATGGTGTCTCGTTTGAGGTCTATTGTGAACCCCCCTCAACCTATTTTGAGCCGGTACCCCCTGACGTAATTACGGGATCGCTGCGACAGTGGATTTTTCCGACTGCCCGATCAATCCGTTCGAATCAAAATGGCAATCGATTCGCGAAGAGTCTTGCAATCACCAGGGATCTCGTCGGGATTGTTCCAAAGACAATGAAGCTGGCAACTGAACTGTGCCGTGACAACGGGCAACGCGTATCAGTGAAGGAATGTGTTCGCCGCGTCAACCAGAAACTCAGAGATTCCGGAGAGTATCAATACTCACTGGACGTGGCTCCCACCGACACAGACCTTGATCCTGTCGATGATTTTCTGGTGAATCACAAGAGCGGTCACTGCCAGTACTTTGCGTCGGCAGCAGCCCTGATGCTGCAGTGTGTTGGAATTCCCGCAAGAGTCGTCAATGGATTTAAGGGAACAGAACACAACCCGGAAACCGAACAGGATGAGGTACTTCAGAAACATGCACATGTCTGGGTAGAGTATCACCACCGCAACCGCTGGAACACAATCGATCCGACTCCTTCCGCCCGAGAGAATCTGCTCTTGATTCCGGAAGACCAGGGGGTGCTGGAGAATGTTCAAAAGACGGTCAACAACCTGTGGAAAAACGGGATCAACAATGTGACCCCGGAACGACAGCGGGCAGCAATCCAGCCGGTTTTCACCGTCTGGAACAATATAGTTTCCGCCGTTCGACGACAGGGATTGGCAGGTGCCGTTCATACATTCATCGACAACGTGATTTCCGACCCGTCTGAGTGGATCAGTCTGAAGGGTCTTATTGGATCACTGTTCTTATTTCTGACGCTGGCCATCGCACTGAAAACCCGGCTCTGGTTGTTGATTCGCTCCCTGACGGATTGGTTACACCAACGTGCTAACGGCAGACGAGGCACGGCTAAGCACACCGTTCGGTTTTACGATAATTTTCAGAAGACGTGCGCTCGATCCGGTCTCAAATTTCCCGCCAGTAACACAGCCCGTGAAAACGCGAAATCTGCTGAAGATTATTTTCAAGATAAACTGACGCCTGACATTCAACACATTCCGTCTCAAATCGCCGAAGCATTTAACAATGTACGCTACGGTCATCAGCCACTCACACCGGAACTGGTCGAACATCTCAATGACAACGTCATTCTGTTAACGTCAGCACTCACCGCCACCACTCCCCGCCAACCGAAATGACCCCGCCTATTTGCGAACCGTCGACTCCGTCTGATTGTCTGCCGACCTTATCCACTCTTTACAGAATCACCGGCATCGAATTGTTTTAGTGGGATGCTGACATTCGACCACACTGATTTTTTCCAGCGTCTTCAGGACCATGCACCGCTCACAGAGTAATCAGGATCATGCCAAATCGCGTTGAATACCTGCGGTCATGTTTTGGGCAGGAGAATTGATAGTGGACCACAGGGAAGACATCCGGTATCCGGCCCACCCCGTCACGCTGTCAAACGACACACTGCTGCGCGAATGCCTCATACGAAGGTTTCGTGCCAGCGGGCCGGGAGGACAGCACCGAAACAAAGTTGAAACAGGAGTCGAACTGATTCATGAATCAACAGGTGTTTCTGCTGTGGCCACGGAGCGGCGAAGTCAGGCGGACAACCAGCGCGCGGCACTGCAGCGACTGCGTTTACGACTTGCAGTCGAAGTACGCCTGGTCTTTTCCCCGGCAGTGTATCCGTCTGTTTTGTGGAAATCACGGTGTCGTAATCGGAAGATTCAGTGCAGCGAACGACACGCGGATTTTCCTGTCCTGATCACTGAAAGCCTGAACGCCGTCCACGCAAAAGATTATGACGTCAAATCGGCCGCTGATGCACTGGGATGCACAACATCTCAACTGGTTCGATTCATCGCCCGAGTCCCCGAAGCACTGATTCGGGTGAATACCGAGAGGAACGCACGAGGACTGCGCAGTCTGAAGGGCTGAATCGCATCCTGCGTAGTGTCTGTTCCGAAAGACTTAAGTTCGCCGTACTGGTCCTGTATCTGCCCATCACAGCCGATTGACGGATGTTCCACCGCACCACTATGCCTGAACAACATTGAGCACCGGCAGATTCACCGGATCACATTCGCGGCGACGGGGACGAGCGGGCAGAACGGCATGAGCGTACTCCCACATCTGTTCGGGGGTTTCGAACAACTGCTCGTGAGTGACATCATTATCGAATTCACATTCGTCCGTTGTATATTCGCGACAAATCCCCGGACGGGTCTCATAGGCCCCGCACTGCTGATTCGAAAGCAGGTGTTTACAGTCCGCGTGTACCATCAGATACCAACTGCCTTCGTCGACAAAAACCGATACGTTGCCGTGCATCATGTACCAGCGAATGTGGTCAAAATCTTCCCAGTCCGTCGGTGTTTCCATAGGCAGGGCAAAGTATCGACAGCACTTTGCTGTGCAGTGTTCGCACAGCACTTCACCAGGCCGGAGATCTGATCGATTAAATTGTTGTTTCATTAACGCACTGCCTGGAAGTCTAAGGAAATCATTGAAAGGCGGTTAATTGCAGCACCGACGTTCTGAATTTCTGACTGTGCTCACACCGCCATCAGCAGACCAGAAGTCTGTGCACAGTTTAGTGACTAGGCAATACTCTCGCGAACAACGATGCGTAAACCTACTTTTAACGAACGAAGTCCGTAAAAATCTGAACGTTTGCCAAATCCACCTGTCCGTTCCGTTGACCTCTCATCGTGAAACTGAAGTTCTTCTGCCACCTTTAACGCGGAACAGTACATATCAATGTGCGCTGGACGTTTTGATCACCTTCGTGTCTGACAGAGTCCAGCTTGAACGGATGCCGCAAAGTCTGCGCGTACGCTCACTACCCTGTCTGACCGTCTGCGTACTGCTTCATGATGAAGATCTGCAGAGTATGGTGAGCCTATACCGGTACCGTACCTGCGGGCTTACCACGCTGATGCCGCTGTCAATATCCTGAACGGTCAGGCACCGCAGGTTTCTTCAATAAAAAAATGGTGTAACGGACATCAACACACTTCCTCAGCTCCTGCCAGAACGACTCTTCAGTGAGTACCTGACGATGAAAACACGAAATCAAATGTAAATCCTTCATGCCCCGGCTGTATCAGCGGGAAGAATCTCATCCCTGCCGATCCACGGACGCAGAACCCTGGGAATGATGACCCTGCCGTCGGCCTGCTGATGATTTTCAAGAATCGCCACAATCGCTCTCGCACAGGAAATTGCTGTTCCGTTAAGTGTGTGGACAAACCGTGTCCCTTTGCGGTCCGCGGAACGACAGCGAATATTGAGCCGACGTGCCTGGTAGTCGGTACAGTTGGACGCCGATGTAACTTCCCCCCACGCCCCACCGTCAGCACGACCGGGCATCCATGCTTCCAGATCAAACTTACGGTACGCAGGTGCTCCCAGATCGCCGGTTGCGGTGTCGATCAGCCGGTATGGAATCTCCAGCGCCTGAAAGATCTCTTCTTCGATTCGTACAATGTCCTGGTGAACAGCATTTGAGATGTCCGGATCCGGAGCAGTAAACGCAAACATCTCCACTTTGGTAAACTGATGAACGCGATAGATCCCCCTGGTCGCCCGACCGTGCGCTCCGGCTTCAGTACGGAAGCAGTGAGAAAGTCCACCACAGCGAACAGGGAGGTCAGCAGTGTCCAGAATCTGATCGGCCAGTGCGCCACCCAATGTAATTTCAGCCGTGGCTACCAGACTCAAATCCGTATCAGACACAGAATAAATCTGTGTTTCGTCACCTCGAGGGTTAAAGCCGATACCCTGCAGGACTGAATCCCGCGCCAGGTCGGGGGTGGAATACAGGGTAAATCCTTCTTCCCGCAGTTTGCCGAGTGCAAACCGGACCAGCGCCAACTCCAGCATCACAGCATCATTTTTCAGAAAATAAAAACCGTGTCCTGCGACTCGCGATCCGGCTTCGAAATCGATCAGGTCACAGTTTGAGGCAATGTCTACGTGATCCAGAGGCGGGAACGTGAATGCTCTGCGCTCTCCGGAAATACGAAGTTCCGAAGCATCGTTTTCTCCGCCGATCGGAACATCAGGATGAGTCATATTAGGGATCGTCGCCTGAAGCTCGCTGAGACGTGACTCCATCGCTTTCAATTCACTGTCCATCTCAGCAATTTGTTCCCGCAGTTCTCTGCCCTTACTGATTAATGCCGGCCGCTCGTCTGCAGATGCTTTGGGAATCTGCGACGAAACTTCTTTTTGCTGTCGACGCAGGTCATCGATTCTGGTTATTCGACGGTTGCGATCATCACGCAGTGACGCGATAGCCTGCACGTCGACCGCGACGCCTCTGGCAGTACAGTTCTCGCTAACAGCGGCCTGGTTGTCACAAATGAACTGGAGATCCAGCATAAGTCGTTTTCCGTTCCAGAAATCATTCAGTAATCAGGGGGACGCTGTGCAAACATCCATAGTCACAGCAGATTCAGCCGGTGAATTCATGTATCAGTCAGTGACTCCGGATACTTCCGCCAGAGCAGCCCACAACATAGCACTCGCAAGCGTCCCGTTCTGAAAATCTGCAAGGTGCAGATGTTCATCCGGACTGTGAAGATTGTCTGAATTCCGGCCCCAACCGAGCAACAATGTATCGACATCAAGAATCTGCTTGAAGCTCGTAACCACAGGGATCGAACCACCTTCCCGAATGAACACAGGCGTCGTCCCAAATCCGGCTTCCACCGCCTGACTGGCGGCAGAGATCCACTTGCTGGACGGATCCAGTACAAACGCGGGACATCCCTGGAACGGACGAAATTCAAAGTCCAGACTATCGGGACACTGACGTTTCAGGAACTGTTCAAGAGAATTCAGAATCGAATCAGGGTCCTGACCAGGAACCAGTCGACAGGTGATTTTGGCCATGGCCCATGAAGGGATAATCGTTTTAGTCCCTTCTCCTGTATAACCGCTCACAATTCCATTGATATCGCAGGTGGGACGAAACCAGCGCCGCTCAAGAGTAGACCAGCCAGCTTCGCCGAACGTATTCCGACTTCCGATCTGCTCAAGAAACACGTTTTTCGCAAACGGCAGCTGCGCAATCTGCTCGCGTTCTCCGGCAGTGACCGGCAGGATATCGTCATAAA
Organism: Fuerstiella sp.; assembly: GCA_022447225.1. Classification (NCBI taxonomy): domain Bacteria; kingdom Pseudomonadati; phylum Planctomycetota; class Planctomycetia; order Planctomycetales; family Planctomycetaceae; genus Fuerstiella; species Fuerstiella sp. The sequence goes on from JAKVAZ010000009.1 coordinate 237,178, forward strand.
ACCCGGGAATCTGAACCTGACCTGCCGAATCAACCAGTGATCCGCACAACAACGCTATGGCATTAGCCGGATTGGCCACGCTGCCGCCAAAGACACCGCTGTGAAGATCCTGAGATGCACCCCGAATACGGACTTCTGCTCCGGTAATACCGCGCAGCCCACAGGTGATCGCGGGAAGACCATCTCCGTACTGGCTGGTATCACTGATCACCGCAATGTCACACGCCAAACGATCTCGAGCAGACTCCAGAAAATCGTTCAGGTTTTCACCGCCAACCTCCTCTTCACCCTCCACCAGAAACCGAATATTCACCGGGACGGTGCCGGTGGTCTTCACCCACGCTTCGATCGACTTCAGGTGAGTAAACAACTGCCCCTTGTCATCGGTGGCTCCGCGAGCATAAATCCGGCCATCACGAATCTCAGGATCAAAGGGTCCGGTTGTCCAGGAGTCCACCGGATCCGGAGGCTGGACATCGTAGTGTCCGTAAACCAACACGGTCGGTCGATCATCACTGACAATCCGTTCGCCGTAAACAATCGGGTGTCCGGCGGTCCGGATGATCTCGGGACTCAATCCCGCCTGCAGCATCGCATCACGGACAAACTCTGCGCACTGCTGCATGTGTGGCTGATAAGACGAATCCGTACTGACACCGGGAATTCGGAGAAATTCAAACAGTTCATCGATGAATCGATCGCGGGACTCCTCAACAAACTGCACAACATCACTATTCATCTTCCTCTCACTTTTGTGACAACCTTTGGGACCAAATCAACCAATGAGTTTACCAACGTCATTCCCGCCGTCCGCCAAGCACTGATTCCCCACGTGCAACACTGCGACGGAACGATGCGGTATCATCCAGCAACTGTGCCAGAGTCTGATTGTCCGTTTCAATGCGACGGCAGCTCTCCTCGAGCGACGGAAACAGTCCACGCATCACTCGTAAATCTGCCATCGATTCAGCAAAACCACGGACATGTCGATCAAGTCGACGGCGCAGCCCGGAAGTAAACAACACGACAAGTGCAACCGACCAGATGATCAAAAACAGCAGCGCCGGAATGTAAAAATCAACGGTCAACAAAGGTTCAGGTTCTAACACACTGCCCAGCACGGGAGCCATAAAAGAACTCCAGAAAAAATTATACCCGATACGACCCAGCACAAAGGCAACGTACGTCATCCCGAACAGTTCGTAGGCCATTCGGCGCAGCATACCCGAGTGGCCATTCGCAACATCTTCAATGATTTCGTCCACAGCCCGGCGAGCGTCTCCCAGAAATTCACCTTCCAGATCCGCAGCCGTTCTTCTCAACGCTGTCAGATCTCCTGTCCAGGAACCGGAATCCGGTTCTATCTGTGCGGATCTGAGATACCCGGCAATCACGACTCGCGATTCCTGCAGCTGTTGATCGCTGATTCCGAACGACGCGATTCGATCCATCCGTGATTCAGCCTCGTGATCATCAACACGTGACTTCAGCCAGCGAGCAGACTGTACGGCACCGACGATTGCCATTTGAGCAGATGTGCGAGCACGGAAAAACGTGAACGACGCTATGAAGGCGCCAAATCCGTTGTAGAGACGAAGCATCGATGAAAACGGACTAAATCCCCAACGATCGGTGATCGCAGTAATCAGCCTGCGTTCCCATAGATTCCGGTTCACCAGCAATTCGTCAGTCAACTGGCGGCTCAGCAACTTCGTAAGCTCCTGCCTTTGTGTTTCCAGAGCCTTCTGCAGCTGCTGAACATTCGGAATTGCCGAATCATAGTCCGCGCGACATTCCGTCAGTACTTCCCGCAACAGTTCAATCAGATTCGCCCGTCGAATCTCCACACGCCGTGACGCATCCAGTTCCTGATCCAGCAGCCTGCTCAGTCTGCCAAATTCCCCCTGAGGCGCCCGACCGTGCTGCCCGTCTGCCAGGGCCTGCAAAGAATTCAGGAAAAACATTTCGGGAACTTCGTAATCCTGGCCAAGGCACTGTTTCCAGTCCTCGCGGATGTCCTGATCAAGATCAGCATGAGTCTGAACACATACCAGCCTGCAACCGCTGACAGCGTCACCAAGTTCGTTGATGACTCTGGCACTACGGTACTTCTGTTGAGTCGACGTGTGAATGATTACATCGCAATGCGGCAACATATCCCTCAGGATTGCCAGATTGCTGCCAGGTTCAGCCGTTTCACTGGTGTCAGGATCCGGACAGTCAAGCAGCACAATGTCACGCAGCAGCGGTGAATCCACTTTGCGAAGTTTCAGCCGTGTAAGATCGAGACCCAGCATTTCCGGTTCCAGATCCGGATGGATCAACAGGACCGGTTGGGTGGTTGTGGGCCGTTGACGCCCCGACCGTGAGACTTCTTCGCCCACAAGAGCATTGACCAGTGAGCTTTTCCCTGTCCCGGTTCCGCCAAACATCGCAACTACCAGTGGCGACTCGAGGCGAAAGCGGACGGCATCGACCCGTTCCAGCAAACGTGTAACAAGCAAACGCGACCGGCGTGCGGGCCCCCACCGCGGTGCATCGTCCACCCAGCGATTCAGTCGGTCTGTCAGACCATCGATCCCGGCCAGCAAAGCAATGTGTTCCAGACTTTGCGAAGAGCCGGAAGAAACCATTACACCACCGTCCGGTGCCTCGCGGGATTCGGATACGGCGGAGGATGTCGACGGAGGCTTCACGCGTGTGTCTCCTGCAATAGGAATTCGATGTGTGCCAGAGTTTCCGATACTTCCTCCCATTCGACGGACTCTGAGATTGCCGCCGCTCGCTGCAGATCTTCCGGCAACGTACCAAGTATTTCCCCACGAATCAGATCAGTCAGCCAGTTCACTCGACGTTCCGTGTATCGCCCGTTCAGATTGTGGAACCAGGCGTGCAGCCTGCCCGTGCCCTGGCCGGCTGCTCCAACGGCCGCATCACCCGCGACGGCAGCAGTCGCCCCGCCGGCCACGTCCGCAACAACGTGAACCACGGCATTTGCTGCAGCATTCGCAACAAACGGAGCAACGGTTTCTCCAGCCGGTCCGAAACCCAGACTGAACAACACGACGCTGGTCATTGGTCGCACCACGGCTGATGCATGATTCAACTGCCGATACAACGCAAACACCTCAGGACTGTCGACGCTGAATCTTTCCATTTCATCAACAACCACCTCGTTGAGTTCAAGTCCGAAGTCCACTGTCAGATGTTTCCTGCGCAGAGTCTCTATGATTTCTGTGCGTGAAGATCCCTGCAATACGGACTCGATGCGAGGTCGGACCATCTGATTACCCGACTCAGCCATCCATTGAAGTTTGTCAAACAATTCCTCAATTGTCGTCAGGATGGCAGACCATTCACGTTCGCGATACTGCGCCAGCGGCTCTATCGGTTCGCCCTGGATCGCATTTCGGGCGGCCTTGACCGGCCAGAAAATTCTCGCACCAACTTCGTCATAAAATCTATTGATGCGACGAGCCCATCCCTGTTGCCGGGATTTCCACCAGGTACGGATTTCTGAAACAAACGATGATGCGGGGGGAACCGGCCAGTCACGAATCTTCAAAACTGCATCTGACGACAACCGTTCCGAGGCGGACTTCAGATCGTCGCTCGAATTACGAAGTGACTGCATCCACCGAGGAACACCCCGTTGATGACTCAACAGTTCCCGCGCGGAACCTCGCAATGTTCTGACACGAATCTCATGAAACTTCAGGCCTGAAAGATCGCTGCGCAGGTCACAAACTCGATCAGCAGAACGAGACGAATGTCCTGATATCACCGGCCAGTTGCGTTCAAAGAACGGCAGTCGGAGTTCTTCGGCCGCTGCCCGATCAACGGGTGACAGATAAACACTTTCCGGATCGATTCCGGTTTCGCGGCAGAACGTTTCCAGCCAAACCGGCCAGAACTCTTCGTCGTCCGGTAACAGGCACTGATTGAAAACAATCAGCACGGCTTTGTCTTCATCGGCCGCTTTACGAAAAAACTCTTTCACTGCTGCGTCGTTGTATTTTTGCTGAGTCAGTACCACGATGAGCACATCCGCACAACGACGAATCGCATCCGCTCTCACCCAGTTCACACGAACGTCACTGTCGATATCAGGAGTATCAAGTACCAACAGCGTGGATGGCAGGTCAGAAGAGCACCTCCAGTACAATTCATGATGCGCCGTTTCACGGAGGGCGTGATCGGCGTCCGACCATTCCCGCAGATGAAAGTCCGGAAACACCTGCTGCAAATCCTGGCGATCGGTGAATCCGTCCGGTACCAGGCATACAGGATGCTTTGTTCCAGAAGCATGCGGACTTGTCGAACTGGCCCGACACCCCGCCAAATGATTAAACACCACGCTCTTACCAATATTTGTACCTCCCACAACGGCAGCGACAAGCCACGCCTCGGCGCCCAGCTGGGGTAACAATTTTTGTCTCAGGAGCTGGTACCATTCACAGGACTGCAGCGGATCTGGCTGAAGTACACTGGCAGCATCGCTGAGCAGGTTCACCGCTCGGTCGAGCCGCCGGGTCGCTGCTGCAAGATCAGTGAACAACTGATTGACGTTTTCAGTGCTCATTGGATTTCTGTTTGTCGCATCCCGACAATGTGGTCACACACCGTCGATGTCCTGAGTAATCACAGGGTCCGTCAAAGGTACAGTCGCGCCCCGGAATTCACCAGTATTGTTGGTACGAACGACCGCCGGTGCCGTAATTTAACGCGCCGACACAGATGACCAGCCGTTTGTCGGGCAGCCCAGATGATCGGGATCCCGCCGGCAGCATCCCACAAAACAGCTACCAGGCTTCACCAACAACGAATCCGCGACGACATACAGAACCAGAGACCGTCCTAAGAATCAGGCACATCAATGTACCAGGTTTGTGAGATGGTCGTAAAAACCCGGCATATCTCGCAACACAAAAAAAGGCCTTCGGGAATTCCGAAGGACCTTCACTTCTTTGTCTGATTCAGTCCCGTCGCAGAAATTCCTGACGGACCAGCCGGGTTTTCAGCCACGAACGCGGCGACACAGCGCCCGCTCCAGCCACCCAGTGTATCACACCGAATACCTCCTAAGGGACAAGATCCGGTTCCAGCCGGCCGACCAGTACTAGCTCGCCGACGGGCACTGACCGTCGGTTTCCGCCATTGACGTCTTCTGCTCGGTAATCACCGGCCACTGACTGGCCATTTCTGCATTCAGAGCGGTGTAATCGGTCCATTGTTCCGGCACGTTGTCCTCGTGGAAAATTGCCTCGACCGGGCATTCCGGTACACAGGCTTCACAATCAATACATTCATCGGGATGAATGACCAGAATCGACTCACCTTCGTAAAAGCACTCAACCGGACAAACGACAACACAGTCGGTGTATTTGCAGTTAAAACAAGGTTCTGCAACGACATGGGTCATTTTTACACCCTTTCGATCATATCAAATTCAGTCTTCGCCACGATTACAGCAATAGCCCGCAAAAACCTGACTGACGAGCCTGCACCTCAAGCCAGATCTTTTAAATTAGCCATTCCGGGTCAAGTTGTGGTGCAGGACCTTGTGTTACCCGGAATTTGCGAGTTGTACGAAATTTATTTCGACTTTTTCCAATCGAGACACCTTACGAATGACATCTCTCACCATATTGAGACACAATCTCCAAAATTTTCCGGGTAGAAATTGACATTCCTGGCCCGGCGGCCTTTTTAAGCCACTAATGACTATTATTTTTCGGTTCATTGATCCGGCAGCAATACCAAAACGCTCAGCCCCTGTTCGCCCGTGGCTTCCAGGCAACATGCAAGACACAGTAATTGTCTGCAATTCACTGAATTTTGACCCTTCGAACACTTAGACGCGACGTAATACCTAAGGGAGAGAGGCATTCCGATCAGCACCAACTGTGAAATTTTCACGTAGTCATGCAGATCGAAACCGTAAATGTAATACATCGCCGGATCGGGCGAACCATCAGACCCGACTCTGCATTGCCCCGGTTTATTCATTATGCCGTTGTCTGAAACTGACCGACGACTCATCAAAGATCTGCTCACGCGGAGTGACGCAGCCTGGGATATGTTTGTTGACCGTTACGCCGGACTGGTTATGCAGGTCATTAGACATACCGCACATGCGCACAGTCTCAGGCTCACTCAGGACGATGAAGATGATTTGTGTGCCGATGTTTTTGCCGCCCTGGTTGATCGTCGTATGGCAACACTAAGGAGTTTTCGTGGCCGATCATCACTGGCAACATGGCTGGCAGTAGTTGTCAGGCGGATCGTCCTCCGCAAGCTGACACAACGTCGGTATGCGAGTGCCCTCGGACATGTGAGTGTTCACAGTTCCGCCGTGCGACAGGCGACAGACTCAGTCGAGTCAGATCTCGCAAATCGTGATCAGGTAGAGACACTGATGAAACGACTTTCGCCGGGAACTCAGGACGTAGTGAAGCTATTCTACAGGGAAGGTCTTTCCTACGGTGAAATCTCCCGAAAACTCGGCATCGCGGTCAATACAATCGGACCTATGCTGTCAAGAATTCGCCGTACTCTGGCTTCACGTTGACATTGCAGTTTCGACACTGCAGGCAGCGCAGCTCTCCCGATTTGACACAAACACTCTCCGCCCTGAAATAACGCAACAGTTGCCGCCAAATTGACAATCTTTCAGCGGACGCTCATATTTCGCGCCTGTGCCTGCTATTTCATCTGCAACATCCTCACTGAAACAAAGATTCCAGGAATCTGAGTACATTCATTGCGGTTCATGCGTCATCATGAACAAAGTCAAAGGTAAGGCATCAGCAGACTCTTAATCCGGAACGTGGATTCCGTGTGCCGCGTTATCCACGGCGCACCGCAGCCAGGAATGTGACTCAGAAGGTCCGACATCAGGTAAGACTGATTGTCCTCCTGCTCAGCCCCTTTACCTTCGACGCCACAGCACTAAACTTCCCGTCAATTCAGTGAACCCAACAGTCTGAATTGAGTGGCACAATTTTACATTGAACCAACAGGAACTGAACATGTCACGCAAATGGATGACCCTCACCGTTGGCAGCCTGCTGACAGTTGCCGGCTGCAATTCCTCGGAAGAATACAAAGACTATTCCAACGCTCCCCTCAGTGAGAACACCAGTCACGACCACGACCACGACCACGCAGCGGGAATGCACGGCGGGCAGATCATAGAATTTGATGCTGCTCATGCGCATCATGCAGAACTGGTGTTCGATGAACAGACTCGCGACATCACGCTTTATTTCTATGGCCCAGAAATTGGTAAGGCGCAGACAGCCGAAGGCCTGGTATTTGAAGTCGACAAGGAAGATGGTGACGAAATGCACCTCGATGCAACTGCAATGCCCCTGGAAGGCGAAACCGAAGACACGGCTTCACGGTTCGTCGTCGCAGGATCTGATCTGCCTGCGGAGCTCACTTCGATCGCTGACCTGCACTGTCACTTTCATGTGAATCTGAGTGGTCAGGAATTCACAGGTCACCTTGTCCATGATGATCATCATGATGAACACAGTGAACACGATGAACACGATGAACACGATGAACACGATGAACACGATGAACACGATGAACACAGTGAACACAGTGAAGAAGACCAGTAAACCATCACTGACAAACGTTGATGGGCACGAGGGTCACGAACAGCACTCTACAAGAGAGAATTCCGGGTAAACTGTAGTGAAGGAGTGGTCTGTCAGCTTCGAACGACGATCAATCGGAACGTTCACCTCGGAAACCCTGGATGACCTGAATTGATTCAATCGGCGATCGTGAATTCATAGCGCAAATGTCGGTTGTGCGCTGACCATTGCTGAAGTTCCTGTCTCATTGAAGGAAAACAGATTGGCCGCCAGCAACAGGAGAATCAACGACAGCAGACAACAAACCTGGCGACGAATTCTGCCAGCCTGCGCGTTGCTGGTGGTTGCGGCTGTGTTTTCGTGCGTAATCATCGTATCGACAGAAACATCGGCTGCTGGTCCGCCGGTCATCCGTGTTACCCGCATCGCCGAATATCCACATGATCAGCAGGCATTTTGTCAGGGGCTGACTGTTTACAATGACGAATTACTGGAAGGTACGGGACGATATCAGCATTCGGCACTCCGCCGCGTCAATATTGGGACGGGCCAAGTCAGGAAACAGGTACGACTTGCCGACAATGTTTTCGGAGAAGGTGTGACCCTTTGGAAGGACCGGGTTATCCAGCTCACATGGGAAAATGGATACCTGATCATCTACGACGCCGACACACTGACCCCTCTGAATAAGGTGAGTTACGGTCAGATCGATTCAACCCTTAGGCAGGGCTGGGGCGTCACTCATGATGGAAAGAATCTGATTGTCAGCGACGGCAGTGCTTTACTGAGATTCATCGATCCAGCAACATGGAAGACCGTCCGCCGTATCAAAGTCCGATCCGGCAGACGGTCCATTCAAAATCTGAACGAACTGGAATACGTCAACGGTGAGATTCTGGCCAATGTTTGGTATTCATCACGGATTGCCCGTATCGATCCTGAATCGGGAGCAGTCAAAGGATGGCTCGAACTTAAGCAACTTTTCCCGCGTACGGTCCGGCGTAATCGGGAAGCGGTCTTGAACGGCATCGCCTGGGATGCCGTAAATCAACGCCTGTTTGTGACAGGAAAGTATTGGCCGTCTCTGTTTGAAATCACCTGGGACGGCCTTCCCGGTCAAAATCGCTGAAGCCCCATACCGTCTCCGTTTGTCTCACATCATGAATAATCCAGAAATCACAATTCAGCGGATCCGGATCAGCGGATTGCGGAATGGTATTCACTCGAATCGTGTATCGGCCCACACATGACGCAGTCTCATCGGCCACTCCAGTGCGAACAACACTTTGATACACTTCGTCAGTGGCTTGACATGGAGGGTGAAGCCGAACGGCGGCGACTGGAAGAACGACGTAAAGTACAGTCTTCGAGTGATGCAGAACGTCGAGGGGAAACACTCCTGGATTTGGAAATTCGGACCCACAGCACGGGGCTTGGTGGCCGATACCTGCTAACGCTTCAGAAACGTCGAAAAACAGAAAAACTCCCCTGGCATCGATTCAAAGTCGGAAGCCCTGTTCTGCTGTCTCCCGAAAGCGATAATTCCGAATCAGCAATACAGGGTGTGGTCAGTGGTCGAAACGTGGACTCGCTAGACATCGCTGTCGAAAAATGGCCAACGGGTCAACGGTTTCGACTCGATTTGTCTCCCGACGAGATCACTCGCAAACGTCAGATTGCGGCAATGGAAATCGCCGAAAACGCTGCAGGTCGTCTCGGCCAGCTGCGCGACATTCTGCTCTACGACCGGGTACCGGTGTTTGAGTCTCCGGTGGCGATGCCTTCTTCGGAGAGTCTCAATGACTCTCAGCAACAGGCTGTCGAATTCTCGCTGTCAGCTCAGGATCTCGCAATTATCCACGGACCGCCTGGTACAGGTAAAACCACGACCGTAGTCGAATTGATTCGACAAACGGTAGCCGGCGGTGAACGAGTACTGGCCTGCGCACCCAGCAACACGGCAGTGGACAATCTGCTCGAACGTCTCGTCACTGCCGGAGAACCAGCCGTCCGGCTTGGTCACCCCGCAAGGGTTCTTGAAGTGGTGCGCGCTCACACACTGGACGCTCTCGTTGAAAAACATGACGCCTGGCCGTTGATTCAGGAAATGCAGCGGGAAGCAGAACAGCTTAGTCGCAAAGCCAGGCGATTCACGCGAGGACGACCGGCACCAGGTCAAAAGTACCAGCAACGACAGGAAGCCCGGGAACTTCGCAAACATGCGCGCATGATGGAACGCCAGGCTGTCAATGAAATCATTGCAGGAGCTCGTGTCATCTGCGCAACCGTCAGTTTTGACTTTAGCATTCTGGAAGAACATGCATTTGATCTGCTTGTGATTGACGAAGCGTGCCAGAGTGTCGAACCGGGTTGCTGGGTCCCGTTGAAATATGCCGACCGTGTCGTCCTGGCGGGCGACCACTGTCAGCTGCCGCCCACGATTCTGTCGCAGGAAGCGGCAAGAGAAGGATTCGCGGTCAGTCTGATGCAGAGGCTGGCAGCACACTACGGTGATCACATCACTCGACAGCTGACCGTTCAGTACCGCATGCATGAACAAATCATGCGATTCTCGTCAAATACGTTCTACGACGGCAGGTTAACCGCTCATGAAACCGTCCGGCACCACACATTGAATGATTTGCCAACCGTCAACATTACCCATGACAGCCCGGTCCTATACATCGATACGGCTGGCGCCGGATGGAACGAACAACTGGAGCCTGAGGGACTGAGTAAATTCAATCCCAACGAGGGTCGTCTGGTCCTTGAGCAGATCAGCCAGCTGTGCGAAGCGGGACTCAGCCCGTCTGACATCGCGGTCATCGCGCCGTACGCAGCTCAGGTCCGCTGGCTGCGACAGCACTCTGTCTACGATCGTCTGGAAATCGACACGGTCGACGGCTTTCAGGGGCGCGAGAAGGAAGCCGTCGTGATGTGTACCGTACGGTCCAATTCGAAAGGAGAAGTCGGCTTTCTGTCAGATTCCCGAAGGATGAATGTTGCACTCACCCGTGCCCGTCGAAAACTGATTGTGATTGGAGACAGCGCGACCCTGGGCGCCGACGAGTTCTTTCGGAACCTGCTGGCATGGTTCGACGAAACCGGAAATTACAAAACGGTCTGGGAAACGACGACAGACGCAGATCCGGCTTGACGTACGAACTCACGCAAGGGTTGTCATGGGCAACTGATGCGACCTTACTCGGGGCACGCCGGCCGACAATAAGTGACGTTCCCTGGGTGCCATTAACGTGAGAGACGACCACAACAGTTACCCGGCTGTTAAAATTCTGTTGAGGCTGGTGTGAGCGACGGTTTCCCTGAACATCCGTCACGGATTGATCGGTAGTGCAATTCTGTTATTGCTGCGCAGCGACCAGATTGCGAATTCCTTCTCCGACAGGCACGTTGATGAACAGAGCCCCGAGAAATTCGTCTGCGTCCACATTCCGCAATTCGTGCTCCACCGAAGGTGGGATGTAGACGACGTCACCGGATGACACAGCCTGAGCCGTTCCTCCCAGATTCATAACACCGCGACCAGTGGTGATGACCACCAATTCTTCGGAGTCAGGGTGAATGTGCAACTCTTCGACGTGGCGACCTTCAGGCGGAATCAGAATGTGATGAACGAACTGGATCGTCTGCAGGCAGGTCCGCTCCTCAGGACCTTCAGTTTCGAACAGTCGGCGTACCGGTGCGGGCGTCGATGATCGATCGACCCAGTTACCCTGATCGTCGCGAACACGATACTGGACAACCCGATGAGGATTGTTGTAAAGCAGGCTCATAACCCTGCCGTAGACCTGTGTTTTCCAATTCGCGGTGGGCATCATCGCTCCTCTGTCGTTCACAGAATTCCGTCAGAGCAGGCGGAACGGAACAAACCTACGGACTGTCATTGGTCGCACCCACGGATGTCGTGGTTTGGAAACCTTTACGGACCCACTCATCCAGTCCACCTTTTGCACTGCGCACGTTGCGGTAACCTTTGGATTTCAGGAACAGGGTCGCGTACTTGGAGAATTTACCGATGTTGCAGACGGTCACGATTGCGGCATCACGATCATCGGGCAGTTCCGCACTCCGATCACTCAGATCATCCTGTGGTATGTTGATGGAGCCGGGAATGTGAGACTCGGCGAAATGCTCTTCTGATCGAATATCCAGCAGAACCGGTCTGGCGGACGACTCCAGTTGAACATTAAGGTCTTTGACGCGAATGGAATCGTGCGGGTTCTTGAGGTTTTCGACGAGGTTCGCAAGAAACTGTTCGTTCCTGCTCGGTGCTCCACTTTCGGGCTCGTCGGATTTCCCGGGGGGACGCAATTCAGGAAAATGCCGGAGCACCGAAGATGCATATTTGAAGATATTGTCACAAAAGATCACCACAACCACATTGCCCGGTTCGTCCGGGACAAGTTTGAACGCCCCAGCCAGGTTCATACCCGAACTGGGACCGGCCACGATACTTTCCTCCCGATTCAAACGCAGACAGAGGTCATAGGCCTCCTCGTCACTGACATCGACTTCCGCGTCGTATTCTTCCGGGTGATAAAGTTCCGTTTGGCCAAGCTGACGCTTACTGCGGACACCAGGAATATCGTGACCATCCTCCGGTGCAACACCCAGAACTTTTACTGCACGGTTCTGTTCCTTTAGAAAACGACCTGTCCCGGTAATCGTGCCGCATGTACCGAGTCCGGCGACAAAGTGAGTGACACGACCCTGTGTTTGACGCCAGATTTCCGGCCCGGTCGTACGGTAATGGGCGCCCGGATTGGCTTCGTTGATGTACTGATCCAGAATCTCAAATTCGTCTTCAGCCTGCGCGGTTTCCCGTGCCCTGGCGATGGCACCTTCCGGGGCTCCCGGCAGAGGACACAGAGCATCATCGAGTTCAATGACCTCTGCCCCGAAAAACCGCAAAACAGTGCGTTTCTCAACCGGAATCTGGTCGGACAACGGTGTGCGCAGCGAATACCCCTTCAGATTACCGACCAATGCCAGTCCGATTCCGGTGTTGCCCGACGTCGCCTCAACCAGTTTTTTTCCTGGTGCAAGCAGGCCTCGTTCTTCCGCATCCAAAATCAGATTGTTCGCCACACGGTCCTTGACGGCACCAAACGGATTATACCACTCAAGTTTAGCGTACACGCGAGTGTGTTTGAACGGCACCACTTTATTCAGACGCACAATGGGGGTGGGGTTCTCCTCGCCTGAAAGAAGTCCCATCATCGAATCGTAAACACGGAGTGAATGATCGTTTGACATAGTGCCTAGAATATACAGGTAAACCTGAAATCGTCAAAGAGATCTCTCCGTCCGCCTGCCGGCTGCCTGAGCCGCCCACATCGGCAATTGTTGAAGCTTTGCGGTTGTGATAGAATCAACGTTCGTATCGAGGTCGTATGTCGCTGCGGCACATGCAGTAATGCATGCAATCGTACTCCGCACGCATGAATCATACGGACTTAGTGTCCGTTCGGAGATATTTGTGATGAAAGCAAGTCATCATCTTTGGAAGGAGCATTTGTCGGCCCGGATTTCGGGTCAGCTTGCCGAAGAGATTGATACATTCGAGACGGAGATCGATCTGCGTTCTCAGGACATGGTCGACGAAAAAGTTTTTGCCGAGACCCGTCTTCGTCGAGGTGTCTACGGACAACGTTACGACAACGGCCAGCGCCACGACGGCACACAGTCTCATGAACTCGGGTATCCGGATAAGCATACCAAAGGCCCCAATACGGTTTGGGACGCTCCCGGAATGCTGAGAATCAAGATCCCGTTTGGCGGGATGACTCCTGAACAGCTGGACGTCATGGCAGAACTGGCAGAAGAATATTCTGACGGAATTGCCCATGTCACGACTCGGCAGGACATTCAACTGCACTTCATTCACATTGAAGACACACCGAGCATTATGCGTCGGCTTGCTGCTGTCGGAATCACCACACGTGAGGCCTGCGGAAATTCCGTCCGCAATGTTACTGGATGCCCGTTCATGGGAGTCTGTCCGGACGAACCGTTTGACGTAACGCCTTACGCAAACGCGATGACCCAATTCCTGCTCGGCCATCCGGATGCGCAAAATTTTGGCCGCAAATTCAAACCCTCCTTCGGTGGATGTAGTCAACATGCATGCGGTCTGGCGCAAATGCATGATCTTGGACTAACGGCTGCCGTACGCGAAGTCGAGGGGAAGGAACAGCGGGGGTTCAGAGTTGTCGTAGGCGGAGGCTTGGGGGCCGTGCCACGTCAGGCAAAAGTGTTTGACGAATTTATGTCGCCCGAAGAAATCCTCCCCATTGCTCAGGCCATGTCCCGCGTATTTGGGAAGCTTGGTGAAAAGAAGAAACGCAGCCGTGCACGCCTGAAGTTTCTTATCGAGAAGTTAGGAATGGATGAGTTTCGCGAAAAAGTACTCGAGGAACGGGCTAAATTACCGAACGATCCTCGCTGGACCGAATACCTGGCCGGAATTGAATCGGAAGCAGAAACCCCGCTGAAACCTCCGAGTGAAATGCCGGAGGCCAATGGTGATGAGCCGTTGAGACACTGGATTCGGACCAATATCCGGGAACAGCGACAGGCGGGGTATGTCACGGCTACGGTCACGCTTCCACTGGGTGATCTCACACCCGACCAGCTGCGTTCACTGGCGGATATCACTCGAAAATTCACAAACGGGACAATCCGCACAACGGTGGAACAGAACTTTGTGATTCGCTGGGTGACCAAGTCTGACGTACCTAAGCTGTACAGTGCACTGGAAGCCTGCGGTCTGAGTGCCCCTGGAGCAGGCAACGTCGTTGACATTGTCGCCTGTCCCGGTACCGACACCTGCAAACTGGGAATTTCCTCGTCACGAGGACTGGCAGGCGAATTGCGCAATCGCCTCATTGCTAAAGGAGTCGAACTGGATCAGGCGATTCAGAATCTGCATATCAAAATCAGTGGATGCTTCAACAGTTGTGGTCAGCATCATGTGTCAGACATCGGTTTTTACGGGATTAGTCGTACCCTGCAGGGCTTCAAAGTTCCGCACTTTCAGGTTGTTCTCGGGGGCCAGTGGGAACAGAACGCTGGATCATACGGACTGCCAATCGTGGCAGTGCCATCCAAACGGATTCCCGACGCATTGGATCGAATCACTGATTTTTATATAAAAAATCGAACTGCTGACGAACGTTTTACCGAGTTTGTAGGACGAGTGGGCAAGCTGAAGATCCGAGAACTTCTGGTAGATCTCACAAAAAACGCACCGGAACACCAGAGCGATCCGGGCTTCTTTGCGGATTGGGCAGACCCCCGACAGTACAGCCTTGGTGACATTGGAAAAGGAGAATGTGCAGGCGAGGTTGTGACCCAGTATGAGTTTACCATGTCGGCCGCCGAACGGACTGTCTTTGAATCACAGGTCGAACTCGAAGAGGGAAAGGCCCAGGAGGCAGGAGAGGGCGCTTACCGGGCCATGATCAAAGCGGCTAAGGCACTTGTGCAGATCCAGTACGATGACGTCACGGAAGAAGATCCGGACGAAGTTGTCGACGAATTTAAAGAACGTTTCTTTGACACAGAAATTTTCTTTGATCCGTTCGCCGGCCCAAAGTTCGCGAATTATCTGTTCGAGGCGCATGAAAAGAAGGGCACGTCATTCCATGACGAGTCAGCGCGTCATCTGATTGAGGAATCACAACTGTTTATCGAAGCCGTTCACAGTTGCTACAATCGTGTCCGAACAGAGGGCCTGACCGGAGCTGGAGCGCCACAATGAACGTGCAGCATGTGAACGTCAAATTCTTTGTGGATGGCGAATTGACCGTTGATCTCGACAAGGTGATAGAACTGTTCCACAGCTGGACCGCTCAGCAAATGCGAGACGAGTTGCTGATTGATGTGGCCGACTACCGACACGTGCCAGCAGGTCCCAGCGTTGCGCTGATAGGACATGAAGCGGACTACGTCCTTGACAACACCGGGCACCGGTACGGACTGCGTTATAACCGCAAGGCTGCACTCGACGGCACCAATGAACACCGCATCCGGCAGGCGGTTCGATCGGCACTGCAGGCCTGCGACTTACTCGAAGCAGAATTCGACAGTTTACAATTCAGTCGTCAGGAATTCGAAATCACCGTCAACGACCGGGCTCTGGCACCCAATACGGAAGAAACACGACTCGCGTTCGATCCGATTCTGCGCAGTTTTATCGGAGAACATCTGCATCAAAGCGATTTTACAGCAGACTACCAGCGTGACTCGCGCACACTGTTCGGGGCCCTGGTCAGTCTGCCGGACACCATTAACATCTGACGCGTCTGGCGCAAACTTACGACCGGAAGACTCCCGCCCGAGCGGACGTATTTCCGTCTGCCCTTGAGCTCGGACAGCCGGAAGCAGCACATTGCAGGTTGATCTGTAGTCGGTTTCCGCAAACGTCTCTCAGTAATCCCGGCCGGCACTTTTCAGTCAGTTCCCCTGTCGCAATACAGCCCGGTTCGACGGTGGCTGTATGGTTGACGGTGACTGGCGCGACTTAAAACGGACGTGCAGTGTCGGCACAACGGGCGACAGTGACCGGCAGTTGGATAAAATTGCTCGCACAGGAATCGAAGCATCCATTGCCATACTTAGCGAGAGCGTCGTCCCGAGCGAAGTCATGTATTTCGCTTTTCATGTGAATCGCATTCATGATTTCGGTGAATTCGTCGACTGGTGCCACAAATCAGGCGGGGAAGCCATTGGACACAATGCTGGACCGAATATTCACGAACAGCCGGGACTTACTTTTCAGAACCATGTTTCTTTGGAAGCCGACATGGTAGTCAGCATCGAGCCGTTTATTACGCTGGACGGCGTGGCACCGTTTTGGAAAGCAAACGGAAAACTCGGACTTGAAGATTGCCTGCTGACGACAGACAGACAGACAGACAGACAGACAGACAGACAGACAGACAGACAGACAGACAGACAGACAGACAGACAGACAGACAGACCGACA